>JAADFV010000093.1 GCA_013152695.1 Chloroflexota bacterium
CCTCCTCGTTGGGGTGGAAGCGATCGGGGTCCACGGCATAAATCACCAATTCGAACTTAGCGGGGTCTGCGCCCAGGCGCTCTACGGCCACCTTGCGTAATGAGCGACTATTGGCCGTAATCATATCGGCTTGCGCGAAGGTGAAGCGGGCCATCTTTCGGAATAGGGCATTCTTGTCGGCGACAAGGGCATCGCTGCCAGGAATACTCACCACCAGAGGCAGGCCCAGGCGTCGTGCCGCTACCGCTGCTATAAAACCATTAGGCAGAAGCCAATGGGCATGTAAAACATCCAAACGATGCTTTCGCGCCACTTGCAAGGCTGTCTGGATGCCGCTTAAAAACAGCAAAGGACTGAGAAAGTAGGTATTCAGCCGCATTCGTACATCGGCTTGCATCGTACGCATGTACCCCAAGGTGTGTAG
Source organism: Chloroflexota bacterium (assembly GCA_013152695.1). The sequence continues at coordinate 425 of JAADFV010000093.1, forward strand.
AGAGGGGGGCCAGGCGTAACGATAAAGATGCAGGTGGGGATTGGCCGTAGCTCGGACTTCAGCGGTGAAGGCTGGATCGAAGGGTGCGATGATATGCACTTCTTCGCCCTGACGCACCAACTCGACACACAACTGCTGCATGAATGTGCCGGAGAAATCGCCGGGGAAACGGGGATAATTGTGGGTAAGAATGCCGATACGCATGAAGATGAGTCTGCTGAGTGGAGAAAACCTTTATATTTGAGTGGCTTCTTCCAATTTACCGTTGCTTAGCTTCAAGGAAAGCGTCTGCGAGACGCTGTCGGGCCCCATGCTCACACCATAAATGGTATCGGCAATTTCCAGTGTTCCGCGATTGTGGGTGATCACGATAAACTGCGCCTTTTCTGCCAGTTCCAGAAGCACTTCGCGTACACGGCTGATATTGGCTTCATCCAGGGCTGCATCGATCTCATCGAGAACGCAGAAAGGCGTGGGATTGACGCTGAGAATAGCAAAAATCAGGGCGGTCGCCGTGAGAGCGCGTTCTCCACCCGAGAGCATCGAGAGGCTGCTAGGGCGTTTGCCAGGCGGCCGGGCGAGGATTTCGACACCGGTGTTCGTAATGTCGTCGGGGTCGGTCAGGCTTAATTTGGCGGTGCCGCCACCGAAAAGACGGGTAAAATAGTGGGTAAAAGCCTTGTTGACGGCATTGAAAGTGCGACGAAACTCCTGATCGATCAATTGGTCAAGCTCAACGATCACTTTTTGCAATTGCGCCGAGGCTTGTTCGAGGTCATGCGCCTGTTGATTGAGAAAGTCAAAGCGTTCTTTTGTGGCGGTATATTCGGCCTGGGCTTCAGGATTGATCGGTCCTAAGCGGTTGAGCAGACCTTTCAGCCGCCGAATTTCTGACTTGGTGTCGGGGGGGAGAGAGGAGACACGGGGGAGTGCTGTGACAATCTTATCGAAAGGTAAGGGTTCCTGGGCGGAATAGCCATCCTCTGTTTCCAACCGCACCAGACCAAAATCATGCTCGATCTGACTGCGCAAATAGGTGAGATGGTCCTCACTTCGTTGCAACTGTAGTTGCGCTTGATTGAGTTGCATCTCTTCCTGGTGGAGTCGTTCGCGCAGCCGTTCTCCTTCTTTGTCGTGCTCGATCCAACCATCGTCCAGGGTATCCAACTCCTCCTGGGCCGGTGTGATCTGCTGAAAGAGTCTCTCATAGGCCTCGTCGGCTTCGGTTTGCTGCTCGGCCAGGTTCTGCAAACGGATTTCCAATTGCTGAAGTTCTGTTTGCAGGGTGGCAATGCTTTGCCGTCTGGTCTCGATTTCCGCCTCGGTCTCTTGCACCCGTGCGGCCTGAGTGTCGACCAAAGCCCGCTGTGCTTGCAGGCGCTCGTCGACACTATCAAAACGGGCCTGGGCCTGGGCCACAGCCTGAACAAGGCCCGTCATCCCCAAGGTGGCTAATTTTTCTTCCAGGGCGGCGATGCGGTTGTCGAGTACGACCTGTTGTTGGCCGTATTCGGCAATATCCTGGCGAAGCTGAGCCAAAGATCGCCCGAAATTCTCGAGTTCGAGCGCTAGTTTTTGTGCACGTTCACGATGCCAGGCTTCGGTTTGGCGAGCCCGATCGAGATTACTTTGTAATTTGCTCAGTTGGGCGGTCTGCTGGCGTTCGAGATCAGCCAGGCGTGAGGCTTCGCTCACAAGGGCAGTCAGCGATTCTTCGACAGACTGGATGGCTTGCTGCAAACCCTCGATTTCACTTTTTAATTCACGGATTTTCTTCTCTGTTTGGGCAATTTCAGCCGGTAATTGCCGCCATTCCCGTTCGCGGGCCAACATGCCCCCCTGCTGACGTTGATTTTTACTGCCGCCGCTGACACTGCCGCCGGGATGCACATAATCACCTTCGAGGGTGACAATTCGGGGGCGATCATTGCCCTGGCTAACGGCGCGGGCTGCCTTCAAGTCGGTGACGACCAGGATTTGCCCCAGAAGCAGCTCCACCGCCGATGCGACGTCCTCATCATAATCCACCAGATCGGCTGCCCAACCCAACACGCCCGGATGCTGGGGGCGGCGTCGGCGATGAAGGGGACGAAGGTTGTCGAGGGGAAGAAAGGTGGCGCGTCCGCCCCGCTTTTCTTTGAGATAGGCAATCGCATTCGCCGCTTCTTTCCAGCTATCCATTACCACATCCTGGATACGTGCGCCCAGGGCTACTTCGATAGCCTGCTCGAAGCGATCGGGGACGGCAATGAGGGTGGCAATGGGGCCACGTACACCGCGCAGTTCACCCCGCTTGCTCGCCTGCATCACGCGCTTGACACCAGCATACATCCCCTCGCCCTCAGCCCGCAGACGATCGAGCAAGTCATAGCGCGCCTGCAAGGCCCGGAGATGGGCGGTGAGTTCGGCTTGCTGTTTTTCTAACTGCACACGTTGGGTAATGTGCTCCTGGCGCCGCGCTTCTGTCAAGCGGTGTTGTTCTTGTAGTTTCTGAATCTGCCGGCCCAGCTCTTTCAGAGCCTCGCTCAAGCGCTCTTTCTCTGCTTCGATCTGCAAGGCTTCAGCGGCCGCTTGTTCGGCGGCCAGTATCTCAGCCTGGCGTTCTTCTTGCACGGCCAGGCGTCTTTCTTTGGCTTGTGTGATACGATTGCGCCGGTCACTGATACGGCTGTTGAGGTCGAGCAGCTGTTTTTGGGCAAGGTTGAGCTCTGTTTCGGTGGCCTGGCGCGCGGTTTCCTGAGCCTGTAGAGCCTCCTGGGCAGCCTGCCACTGCTGCTCGTGCTCAGTGAGCTGCTGGGACATCGTTTCCAAGGCGCTTTGCGCCTCTTGCCAGCGCGCCTGTTCACCTTCACGCCGTTCCTTGAGGAGTTCGATTTCCTGATGATAGCGGGCAATTGTGGCGCGTAGCGAGCGGATACGCTCCTCTCCTACGGCTTGTTCTCGCCTGAGCGTTGCGCGCTTCTCTTCGTACTGTGCCAATTCTCGACGCCATTCGGCCAACTGTGCTCGTAATTCTGTCTGACGGGAGCGAATCGTTCCTGTTTTTTGGTTATAACGTTCGATGGTCTGATTGGTGCGGGCGATGACCTGTTGCCAATGTGCCACGGCCGCGCGCGTATCCACCAATTCGCTCAGGGCCAGATGCCAGTTGTATCCGTACCACACGCGTAAAAGGTCGCGCAGCTCGGCGCTGATGGTTTCGTACTGTCGCGCTTTTTCCGCGTGTTTCTCCAATTGGCGTAGCCGCGGGGCGATTTCATGGATGATATCGTGTACGCGCACTAAATTATCATCTGTTTTCTTCAAGCGGTCGATGGTTTGGCGACGTTTGGTACGATAGAGGGTCACGCCGGCCGCCTCTTCGAATAACTCCCGGCGCTCTTCCGGCCGTAAAGCTAAGGCCTGGTCGATCATGCCCTGGCCGATGACAGTGTGCGTACGTCTCCCCAGGCCGGAACGCCCTAAAAGCTCGTGGATGTCACGCAGACGCACGCGGTTGCCGTTGAGAAAATACTCATTTTCGCCGGAACGATAGGCACGGCGCCCGATCTCGACCTCATCGAAATCTACCGGAAGCCAGTTATCCTGGTTGTCGAGGGTGATGAAGACCTCGGCCATGCCCATGCGCGAGCGCTCACTGGAGCCGTTGAAGATCATATCCTCGGTTTTTTTGCCTCGCAATAACGAGTAGGCTTGTTCACCAAGAACCCAGCGAATAGAGTCAGCAATGTTACTCTTGCCGCTGCCATTAGGGCCAACCACGGCCGTGACACCATTGTCGAAAATAATATCGGTTTTGTTGGCAAAGGTTTTATAGCCGTGCAGGTAGAGCTTTTTCAGTCGCATAGAGGTGGGGGAAGGGGGTTTGAAAGAGGAATTCGTTAGCGGAGCAGCTGGGGATGGTAGCCCTCTTTCTGTCGAATTGTCCGCAGCAGGAAGTCGGCGCGGGCAGAATCAATTTTGGGGGAAAGGAGGGGTAATAATCTCAAATTCTGGGCGAGGAGCGGAAAGAGGCTGAGGCTATGCCTCGTTATCTGTGTGATTGAGCAGGGCCTCGACAAATAGCCAGGGGTCGAATTCGGTGATATCGTCGATTTTTTCGCCCGTGCCCACAAAACGAACAGGCACCCCCAGTTGGTCGGCAATCGCCAACACTACCCCGCCCTTGGCTGTGCTGTCTAGTTTCGCCAGAATGACGCCGCTTACGCCAACGCTGTCACCGAATTTCTGTGCCTGGGTGATGGCATTTTGGCCCGTGGTCGCATCCAGGACCAAGAGGGTTTCGTGGGGAGCTTTGTGTACTTGACGGCTGGCCACATTGCGGATTTTTTCCATTTCTTTCATGAGATTGTAATTGGTATGCAAGCGACCTGCCGTGTCGACAAAAAGAATGTCGGCATTGCGTGATTCCTGGCTGGCACGAATCGCATCGTAAACAACGGCGCCCGGATCTGCACCCGGTTCGTGTGCGATCACGGCCACGCCGGCTCGTTCGCCCCACACTTTGAGCTGATCGATGGCCGCAGCACGAAAAGTGTCAGCCGCGGCCAGGACGACGCGTCGACCTCGACGGCGGTAGTAGTAGGCCAGTTTACCAATACTGGTCGTTTTGCCTGAGCCATTGACGCCCACCACCAGCACAACCGTAAGCAGCCGGTGTGGGTCTTCGATGTCCAGGGGTGGCCTATCTGCCTGCAGAATCCGTACCATTTCTTCTTTGAGAATTTGATACGCATCTGTCGTACGCTTGACACCTTCGCGTTGCACACGATCGCGTGTGGCCTCGACGAGCTTCAGGGTCGTGTCCACGCCCACATCGCCCCTGATCAACAGCTCTTCCAACTCATCCCAGAGCGATTCACTAATTTCGCTGGCCTGAAACAAGCTGCCAATTCGCCCTAACATACCGTGTCGGGTCTTACTCAAACTGCGATCTAATTTTGCTTGCTCCTCAGCGGAGACCTCGGAACGGCGTAAACGGCGAAATACCACGGAATGAACCTCCAGATCGAGCGTGCTGTATCCTGGGGGCGCCAAAACATGGGCCCAGGGAAAGTAGCGGGGAAATGACAGAAAAAATCGGTGAATGACAGCCGGTAAGAGCTTTCAGCGGCGTCCAGCTCTTTATTATACCGTCCTTACAACCTCGCCCCCAAACTACACCCCAGCAAAATCGTCATATCGGTCTGAATGCGATACAATAAATGCAACTTAAAACCCTGTCCAACGGAGGACTGATTATGGATTTACAAGGACGTACCATACTCGTATTGGGCGGTGCAGGGATGGTGGGTAAGGCAGTGAGCCGCCAACTGCTACGTGAACACCCAGCCCATCTCGTTATTGCTTCCATCGACGAGGGAAGCGCCAGGCAAGCAGCTGCTCTGATCAGGCGAGAGACGCCTCCGGGCACCGAAGTGAGTACTTGTTGGGGAAATATCTTCGTACGTTGGGAATATAAGGACTGGCCACGGCAGAAGTTACTCGATGATCCCGTGGCCCGGCGCCAGATGTTGCATGACTTGCTACAACCCCTCGTCGGGGCTGATAAGCAGGACATTATCGAGAATTCCACACTTTACCGCTTCATCCAGGAATATCAACCTGACGCTATTGTCGACTGTATCAATACGGCTACGGCCTTTGCTTATCAGAATATTTATGCCAGTGCTCATGACTTACTTGCGGCCGTCCTCGAGGATGATGCCGAGAAGCGGCTGGAAGCGGCCGAGCAGCATTTGCTCAAGCTCTACATTCCGCAATTGGTGCGCCACATGCAAATTCTGCATGAGCTTCTCGATAACAGTTCCGATATGAACTGGCCCATGATTAAAGTCTATGTCAAAGTAGGTACCAGTGGCACGGGTGGCATGGGCCTGAATATCCCTTACACCCACGGCGAAGAGAAACCCTCCTCTGTACTTCTTTCCAAGACGGCCGTGGCTGGCGCCCATAGTCTTTTGCTTTTCTTGCTGGCCCGCACGCCTCCAGATTTCCCTGCGATCAAGGAGGTAAAACCCACTGCCGCCATCGGTTGGGCCCAAATTGGCTACGGCCCCATCCGACGCAAAGGCCGGCCCATTCCTCTCTATGACTGTCCCCCAGAGCAGGGTTATCCTCTGGCAGATGCCCTGGTGCCGGAAGGGGATTTTGGGCAACCGTTAGAGGGCCGGGTTCTGGAAAATGTCTTCATTGACACCGGTGAAAATGGTCTCTTTGCCCTGGGCGAGTTTAGTACCATCACCTCGGTCAACCAGATGGAGTTCGTGACACCCGAGGAAATCGCCAAATACATCGTCATGGAAATCAAAGGAGGAAATACGGGTTTCGATGTGATCAGCGCCTTGGATCAATCGGTCCTGGGGCCGACTTATCGGGCCGGTATCTTGCGCGAAGGGGCTTTGACACGCATGCGGCATCTCGAACAGGCCCATCAGGTCCATAGCGTTGCCTTCGAACTTTTGGGGCCGCCGCGCCTCTCCAAGCTACTTTTCGAGGCCTATTTGCTACAACGGGTCAGTGGTAATAGCATCGCAAGAGTGCTGTCGATGTCGGCCGACGAGCTCGCCCAGGCCTGCAGCGATGAAATCGCAAGTAATGGCGATTTACGCGCCCAAATTCTCTCCATTGGCATCCCTATCCTCATGCCCACTGGCGATCGCCTCTTGCGCGGCCCTCAGTGTAAGGCACAAACTCCTGAAAATGGCTGGGTAGACCTGCGCCCCGTCAATATGCGGCACTGGCAAGACCGTCTGGAGACGATCCAGGCCGTCACTCGTGATGAACTGACCACAGATGCCGGGCAGTACTCCTCTCGTTTTTATCGCATTTTTGTGGACCCGGCCACGGGTGATGTCAAGGATACGATTGGTATCGGCGATCTTGCCGGTTGGATTTTCACGTATGAAGACAAAGGGGCGCGCATGAAGTCCTGATCACAGTAAGCTGTCATTGAAAGGAAGCAACACTTGCGATGGCGCCCCGCATTGGTTGACAGAGGGCAACTTCGCAAGTGTTGCATGCTACGAACGTGTACGCACCACAGAGAGTACGCTGGGAATTCGTTCGATGCGGGTGATCATCCGAGCCAGTTGATGGGCGTCCTTCACGTTTAAGGTGATGTGGATACGGGCGGTGGCGCTTGTAGTCGTGGTTTTGGTGCTGGTAGAAGTGA
>JAADFV010000094.1 GCA_013152695.1 Chloroflexota bacterium
GGCGGCAGCCCCATCGATGTCGGCAAGGCTATTGCCATGCTTATGGCCAATGGTGGTTGCTACGCAGATTACCAATGGGGTGGACGCACCATCACTCAGTGCAGTCTCCCCCTTTTGGCAATTCCCACCACCGCCGGTACCGGCAGCGAGGTCAGCAAAGTCGCTGTCATCGTCGATCCGGAACGTCCTTTCAAAAAGGGTGTGCTTAGCCCTAACATGTTCCCTTACGCAGCCATCCTCGATCCCGAACTTACACGTTCGTTGCCACCCCATCTCACCGCCGCCACCGGTATGGATGCCTTCATCCACGCCCTCGAAGCCTACACGGGGCGTCGCGCCCAGCCCTACAGCGACATGCTGGCGCTGGCTGCACTCGAAGCAGTGTGGCAGTCACTGCCCCAGGCCGTTCAGGTAGGGCAAGACTTGGAAGCGCGCGAGCGGATGATGTTGGCTGCGCTCTGGGCCGGCACCGCTATGGATCATGCCGGTTTGGGCCTCATTCACAGCCTTTCCGGCCCTCTGACAGGGCTTTTTCACCTCCACCACGGTTTGGCCAATGCCATCCTTCTTACTCCCATTTTACGCTTCAACCTACCAGACATTGCTCCCTCGCGTCTGGCCCGGCTCAAACATCTCCTTGGCTTAGCAGCAGAGGCAAAGGACGAAGCCCTTCTCGACACCCTGACCACCTTCGTTCAGAATCTCGGTCTTCCCACTCGTCTCCGCGATGTCGCCGATATTTCTCTACTCGGAGACGAAGCCGTGCTCGAGCAGATTGCCAGCGACACGGTAGCCATGGCCATGACGCCCAACAACCCCCGCTGCGTAAGCGTAAGCGACGTCATTGCCCTCCTTAAGAGCATGATCTAACCCTACCAACTCTCTCCGCCCCCGCAACGTACATACAGGCCTTTTGCGAGAAATGATTGAGGTTTCTTCTGGCGATTTTGATGTGTATTGCTGCTTAGGTCTGAGCCGGAGGCGGAGAGTCTATTTGAATGAGGGAGGACGGGTGGGGCTGCCGTTTTGTCTTAAGGGGCGTAGTTTCTGCAGAAGACGCTGTAACCAATCCTTGACGACGAAACCACCTATCCGCCATTGCAAACGCGGATCAAGCACCATACGCATAAGCTGGGAATAACTGTAGACGCCGGTGAACATCCCCCATAAAAGGCGACTATGACGGCGTTTGGGCGCCGGCAAGGTCTGCTCGGCGGCAATCGATTCGAGCTGGGCACGGGCGAACCAATCATGATTGGCGAATACGGGGCCAAGGGCAAAGAGGAGTCGTCCCACCGCATTATCCCAGACGATCCGCCGGCACAACGGTCGATAATGCTTACGAAAAGCACTCTCGGTAATATCGTAATTCACGGCCGTAAAGGCGGCTTGCCGCGCCGTACGTAAGGCCGTACCGATGCCATTTTTGTAGAGACGAGTGACTCCGGCATCGCCGATCACGACAAAACCATCGGCATAGAGCAGGGGAGCAGCATCAACAGCAATGTTGGGCCGGCAACTACAGGCTCGTGCTGCCTGCGAAGGAGGGAAGATGCCCACGACCTGGGGAAGCTGCATAAACTGCTTGACACTCCCCATGGGTAAGTCTTCTCCCAACAAGGAAATATTGACAAAAGGACCCTTGGGGACGATGGTGCCAAACTTGAGTCCGCCCTTGGGTAAAACAATATGGACACTATTTCCTAATGCCTGTTTCACCCCACCCTCACCGAGCAGCATCTCTGCTTGCGCCATCTGGCTTCTTCGTGGTGGTTGGTAATCTACCCCCTGCCAGCGAATCCTTGTCTTGTTAATGCCGCATGCCAGCACAACCAGATCGCAGGGAAATGGCTTGCCATCGGCCACTACATGCCGGGATTCCGCCGTCAATGAGACGTCACTGACGCGGGCGCGTATCACCTTGGCCCCTCTCTTTTGGGCTGTGAGCAGGAGAAAATGGTCGAAACTGATGATTTCCGGCCCTTGGGGAGCCTGCCGGGGGCCATTTCCCCGGTAGACACTGACAATATCGCCCTCTGGATCGGGTTGAGGGACATGAATTTGTCCGGCAACCGTGTGCAAATTATAGCTGTCGATACGATTGCGAACGACATGAGAGGGAATTGTGACGCCGATTGTGGCAAGTTGCCGTAACATACGCAGGGGAATAAGCCCTGCGCCCATGTTGCAACCCCAGGGGCCCGGCCGCGAAAAATCGCGAGGCTCGAAAATGGTGATTTCTACCGGTACATTTGATCTACGGGCGAAGTCCAACGCAAACAAGGCGAAGGAACTGCCGGCAGGTCCTCCGCCGATAACGGCCATGCGGAGAGTCGATTGTCGTTTAGGGATTGGTTTAGGGTGTGGAGGGTGTAACATTCATTTCACTGTCCTGAACAAAGGACACAAAGGGCCGCGACTAAAGAGGCGGCTTGGCTTGGTCTGTTTTATTTGCCGTGATGCTGCTCTTCCAGCAAGAGGGAAAGCCTCGTCATGAGCATTCACTTGCCCGAACACGACAGCGGCGCCTCGCAGAATACGCCAATACAATTATAGCACGAAACAACGACAATAAAAATACAAGATTAAACCACCCCCAACTTTTTTCAAAACCGTCTGACTCTGTTATCATAGAGCCCGTCGCGCAAAACTAGCTATCCAGAGAAATATTCTACGAACGAGTGCACGATTGTGCAAATTTATCTTGAATACGGCCGTCAAAACCCCGTCAGGATTCTGCCAGCGACGCCAAGCAAATGGTTTCTCGGCAAGCATCAGGGCACCTTCACAAGCTTCGTAGTAATTTTTACCGCATCGCTTACCATGTGACAACAGATTACGTGTTTTCATAAAACTGACTTCGGACAGAGCTATGCCAACTTTTCCACATAACGGACATGTTATCATCATCGGGGGTGGCCCTGGCGGTGCAGCGTGTGCCTTGGCATTGCAGCGACTAAGCCATATTTCGGGGCGCAAAACGCAGATTACCGTCATCGAAGGGAAACGATTTCGGGGGGAATTCCATTACAACCAGTGTGCAGGCGTACTCTCACCGCCTTTGCCGAGTCTGTTGGAAGACGAGCTCGACCTTGCTTTTCCTTATCACCTGCGTCGGGCCGAGATTCGCTCATACATCCTGCACACCCCCACCTCTAAAATCCGTCTGGATGGACACGATGCTCCTTCCATATCTCTGCGGCGCGTAGAATTCGATGCTTACATGATCGAAGCTGTACGCGAGCGAGGTATTCATGTCGTGTCGGCACGCGCCAGTGACATCGAGTTTCATGATGATGGTGTCGTAGTTTACACGGAGAATTCATCGCTTACAGGAGATGTCGTTGTCGGTGCTTTTGGTCTGGATGATGGCAGCGCTGCCATGTTTGCCCGGCAAACCCCCTATCGTCCTCCCCAGGCACTTAGCTCTATCGTCACCAAATACCATCCTGGCTTGGAAGCGATTCGAGCTTTTGGCGCCGTGATCCATGCCTTTTTACCGGCCGACCGGCGGATTGAGTTTGGTGCGGTAACTCCGAAAGGAAATCATCTCACCATCAATATTGCTGGCAAGAATGTGGATGTTCCCCTTATGAAGCGATTCCTGGCTCTGCCCGAGGTACGAGAGGTCCTACCCAATTTCACGGAGGTAGGACGTACTCATGAGAATGATCTTCGTTTTTTCAAAGGGCGCTTCCCCAATTCGTTGGCCACACACTTTTTTGACGACCGTTACGTCATGATCGGTGACGCCGCCGGTCTGGTCCGTGCATTCAAGGGCAAGGGTGTGACCTCGGCCGTGCAAACCGGTATTCGCGCTGCCCGCTGTATTTTATCGGCGGGAATTAGCAAAGAGGCCTTCTATCAAGGTTATTACTTGCAAAACAAGGACATCATCAGCGATCTTCCCTACGGTCGTTTTATGCGCATGATGACGGTGATCATGTCACCTCTTGGCATGTTGGATCCTGTGATCCATGCCGCTGCTGTCGATCCGCAATTGCAGACAGCCCTGTTTGATGCTGTTTCCGGCCATGGATTTTATCGCGAAATTCTGAAAAGCACGTTACGTCCGCGTGCACTCATTGCTATCGCCAGTCAGGCGAAACATATCGGCCTGAGACATTGATTCAGGGTTAGCTACGACGCGGGCACACTGTACACAGGTGCCTCGAAGAGAGAGGGTGGGGTCTTGATGGGCAAAGAGGCCGGGGTTGCCACGGGTACCGGCGTGGCAACGACGTGTACCTGGGTCTGCTGCCAACGCCATCCCCAAATAACCAGGGCAACGATCAACACCATGAATAGAATCTGCAGCATGGAACGAAACCAGGGTCGCCGCCACAAGAGAGGGGTGAGAGGTGGTGGGGGAGGTGAGATGGTAACGAGGGTGGGTGTAACGCCGGTGACATAGCGGGGCAATGGTCGCTGCTGTTGTTGCTGGAAACGAGAACAGGTTTCGTAGCGTCCACCCAGGCAAAAGCGTGTTTGTTGGGGATGGGGAAGATGGATGGAGGCAGTTACCAGGCAATGATTTTCATCACTCGGCATGAGGAGGGGATGTATTTGCCGGCGGCCTCGCAGATAAGGGCAAATGTGAGCTGCTTCAGCGTGTTCAGGCATAGTACCCCCGCTGTTCAGGCGGCAGCATCGCCGCGATCTTTCTCATGATCTGTTCGGTGTAGGGCTCAAGGTCTCGACTACGGACTTTGCGTGCTTCGGGTGGTAAGCGGAAAGGTTCTCCCACATGCATGTGCACTAAAGGGCGGCGCAAGCGTAGCCAATGATAGGTCATGTTTTCATGACCCCACAATGCCACCGGCACGATGAGTGCATCAGTGCGGGCGGCAATCCAGGCAATACCGTCATGGGCCTGTTGCAAAATCCCCGTGTGTGACCGTGTGCCTTCCGGCGCCAATCCCAAGACGCCTCCTCTTTCGAGATGTTCCAAGGCCTGGTACAAAGCTCTACGGTCGACGCTTCCGCGATGTACCCAGATTGCCTGACCATAATAAGCCAATATCCAACCCAAGATGGGAAATCCCTTCCACTTGCTGGCAGCAAAGGTGGCAGCCGGTACGGGCGCGAAGGCCCCGATCAAAGGAACATCCATCCAGCTGGTATGGTTGCTGGTAATGATGGCCGGTCCATGGTCAGGCAAGTACTCCAGACCCTGCAAATCCAATCGTAAAACCAGGCGTAAGAAAAACCGCAGAATACGCTGTAGGAGAGGAAAAGCAAAGGGAGTCGAAACCGATTCCATTATGCTGTAGGGGTAGGAGTAGGAAGACGGCGTCCCAGGACATGAAACTCGACATGGTCCACAGGCCCGCCCAGAGGGATGATTTCGAGTTGGAAGGGTATCCGGCCGCCTGGAGGTAAAAGAGATTGGGGTGGTGTTGTGCGGCGAAAACCAAGGACATTGTCCAAGGCGTCCAGAAGGACGGCGCTTACGGTGATATGTGTGGCATCTTCTGGCCCTAAATTGCGTACATAGCCACTGAGCAATTGCGTGTGATAGCCTTCGCCCTCACTTTTGACATCTTCTGTGACTAAATCCAGGTAATAGGACTCCTGATGAGCAGGGTAGGCAGTCAACACTTCGGCCATGTAGTTGCTGAAGGCCGGCGGTGGCGAGCGGAAGCGGATACCGAAGGCACTCCGCTCTCCCGGTAAGAGGATATCATCCAGGATAAAAGCAGAGGCAGTGGCTAAATCCGTTCCGGCCTCATCGACTAACACCAGACGGACACTGACTCCCTCCAGGGGAGTATCACCGGGGTTGGTCACCATGCCCATGGCCCACAAATCTCCCGTGGGATCATGACCAAAATTGATGGAGCCCAGGCTTACGGGCATGGGCGTGGGGACAGGTGTGGGGGTTCCCCCTCCGAGCTTGGCGCTAACATCGCTGGGAATGATCAGGGTTTGGCCGATACGCAGCAGGCGTGGATCGGTGATGCCGTTGGCTTCCTGAATAGCTTCGACCGTAACCCCATAGCGGTTGGCAATGACAATGAGGGTGTCGCCTTTGGCAATGGTGTGAATCACCGGCGTAGGTGTGATGGTGGGCGTGGGAGAAGGAGCTGGGGTGTAGGGGGCCGGAGTGGGCGTCGCGGCCGGTGTGGCTGTGAAGGTAGCTGTCAGGGTAGGCGTAGCCGTAGCCGAGGGGGGTGTGGGTTTGGTGATAATCTGTCCGCACGCGCTCAATGTCAGGGCGAACACCACCCAGGCAAGCAATAGCAGGCGGGAAGAAATGGAGGAAGGGGAAAACATGTGGCGTGAGGATAAGTTGTCTATAACCACAAAGGGTATGGATTCCGCACAGGGGAATCATGAACCTGCAGGGCTAATCAGGCCAAGCAGGTGTAAAGATGCGCTCATTCTGTGCTTTCAGTAACCACGGCAATATGCAATTCATTCAGCTGTTCAGGTGCCACAGGACTGGGGCTATTGAGCATCAGATCGGTGGCAGAGGCTGTCTTGGGGAAGGCTATCACTTCACGGATACTGGTTTCATCGGCCAAAATGGCAACGATACGGTCCAAGCCCAAGGCAATACCGCCGTGGGGTGGGGCACCATACTGAAATGCTTCGAGGAGATGTCCAAATTGGGCCTGGGCGGTTTCGGGCGAGATACCCAGAGCGGCGAACATCTGATTTTGGTGGTTCTGTTCATGAATACGGATACTTCCGCCGCCGATTTCCATGCCGTTACATACCAGGTCATAGGCTTTGGCCAGGACAGAACCGGGGTCACTCTCCAATAGAGGCCAGTCTTCGTCGCGGGCGCTAGTGAAGGGATGGTGCATAGCTTGCCAGCGATTTTCGTCCTCATTCCATTCCAACAAGGGAAAATCGACGACCCAGGCGCAGGCCAACACATCCGGGTCCATGAGACCCAATTGTTTGGCCATGACTAAACGTAAATGCCCCAGGGCTTCGGCGACGACGGCGGGTATGTCGGCCACGATCAAGATGAGATCGCCTTGTTGGGCCTGGGTACGGCTAAGGATACCCTCTTGTTCGCCAGCCGCCAAATACTTGCTTACCGGCGAACGCAAGCCCGCAGCCTCGACTTTCATCCAAACCATACCTTTAGCCCCCTTACTCTTCGCTGCCTCAGTCAATTCATCCAGCTGGCGGCGGGAGTAGGTGGCACAGCCAGGCACCCGGATGGCTTTGATCTGGCCACCGGCCTTAATGGTATTGGCAAAGACGCCAAAAGCACTCTCCGCTAAGAGATCACTCAGATCGACGAATTCCATACCAAAGCGAAGATCCGGCTTATCACTGCCATAGCGCTCCATCGCTTCACTGAAAGTGAAGACGGGGAAAGGCTGCTGTTGCACCTTTTTGTCGCTTACCTGGGTGAACAAAGATAACATCATATCTTCGATCAGGGCGCGCACATCATCGCTATCCACAAAAGACATTTCCAGGTCGAGCTGGGTGAATTCGGGTTGCCGGTCAGCGCGTAAATCCTCGTCGCGGAAACAACGGGCAATCTGGAAATAGCGTTCGAAGCCAGCCACCATCAGCAATTGTTTCATCTGCTGCGGAGATTGGGGCAAGGCATAGAA
>JAADFV010000095.1 GCA_013152695.1 Chloroflexota bacterium
GGGTACGGTCTTGGTCTGCAACGGTGCTGGTGATAGCTCGGTACTGGTGGATGTAGGCGACATCGCCCCGGCCCAGGCCGTGATTATCACCTACCAGGTGACCATCAACTTCGGTCTGCCTTTAGGCCAGGTTACCATTGTCAACCAGGGCCTCGTCACCGGTTCCAATGTCGACGACGTCCCCACTGACGATCCTGCCACGGACAACCAGGGCGACGGCACTGCCATCATCGTCGAAGTACCGCCCACAGCGACGCCCACCGCCACACCCGAGCACATTACCCGTGTCCGTGGCTACATCTACAACCGCACTTGCGAAGGCGATGTGCTGATCGCGCCGGTTATGCTACGCCTTTATGCCAGCAATGATCCTAACGATATGGGAACACTCCTCGAAGAGCGTCAGACCGATGGTGGTGGCTTCTATAACTTCTATCTGCCAGGCGATCAACCCCCATTCTACTTCGTGCAGGTCATGCCACCCCCAGGCTTCATCGCCATCGAGGCGACTTCACCCTCTGGAGATGTGCTTGCACCCGATCTGATTCGCATCAACTATCCCCAATGGCAGGTCTACGCCGACAATAACTTCGTCTTAGCAGATCCGGACCTCACCTGTGACGGTACGCCCATCGTTACCCCCACACCCACGAGTACACCAACCCCCACCTCGACGCCAACCCCAACATCGACACCTACGCCGACCGCTACGCCCTCGGTAGGCTGTGTGGAAGGCCATAAAGTGGATGAATTGCACGTGGGTCTGCCCGGCTGGGAGATTCATGCGCAGCCGGCTGATGGTTCTTATCCGCATTTGGTCACAACGACCGATGGCACCGGCTACTTCCGTTTCGATAATCTCACGCCCGGCAACTGGCGCTTCTGGGAGATCATGCAGGTAGGGTGGGAGCCGGTTACGGCTGACCTCTTTACGGCCGATGTCCCTGCCAGTAACGAATGTGTCTACATTCGCTTCAAGAACCGCCAGGCGACGGCAACCCCCACACCCACACTAACACCGACGGCCACGCCCATCCCACCCGACACACCCACGCCCATACCCAATCCCATCTACCTCCCCATCGTCATCAAACCGGGCGGGATGTGTGAGATCGGCCGGCTTCAGGTAACGGTTTGGGGCACGTTCTACAGCTTCCCTCTGACCTCGGACGGTACCGTCAAGACTATCAAGCCGCTCGATTGGGATTCACCGACGACTTTCCGCATTGTCAATTGCAGTGGACCTGTCACCTGGACGCAGTACAAACCCACTTATTACAAGCAAGTCGGGGGATATGAATTCACCTATCCCGGTGGCGAGGCGGGCGATATCTTCTGGATGTTTGTGCGCACAGAATGCGGTACTGTGGCCATTGCCACGGCTGTAGATGATCCCACACCTACCCCCACTGTTTTAGAACAACCCCCACTCATTCGCACCTTCCTCCCCTCCCTGCGCCACTAATTCCGGGCAGTGAGAGCTCGGCAGGACCTGGACATCTTCTAGGCGTTATTCTGGAAGCTGTCCAGGTGCCCTGTCGGACTGTTCCTTTGCGCTGAGATGCAGGCTTCTGTAGACAAGCAAACCGATGCACCGATAAACCGAACTGGGTGCAGGGGCCGCCGCTAACAGCCAGGTCTACCGGTTTTCGGGTTGACCGGTTTACGAAATCCTCGCCAGCAGCAGTTCCTTATCGGCAACATTTTGTCGCTGCCGGTGCCATAAATGCCCAAGGCAAGGCATAAAAAAACCCCCTCCCCAATAAGCGGGGAGGGGGTCATGGAAGAGGGTCAAGCAGGGACTTTGGTGAGGATGGGTTGACGTGCTGCTCGCACCTCGTCCAAACGTCGTACCGGCGCCCGGTGCGGTGCTGTGTGCAAAAGTTCGGGCGTGGTACGCGCCTCTTTGGCAATCTGCGTTAAGGCATCGACGAAGCCATCGAGGGTTTCTTTCGATTCGGTCTCAGTGGGCTCGATCATCAAAGCTTCGGGCACAATGAGGGGGAAGTAAATGGTGGGGGGATGGTAGCCGTAGTCGATCAGGCGTTTGGCAATGTCCAGGGTGTGGATATCTTCGGCGCCCTCGAGCTTGCCCTGGGCCACGAATTCATGCATGCAATAGCGATCGCCGTAAGGGATGGGGTAGTCACCCAATGCTTTGAGGCGGGCCTGCATGTAATTGGCATTGAGGACGGCGTCCTCGCTTACGCGGCGTAAACCGGCAGCTCCGTGCATACGGATATAGGTGTAGGCACGCACGATCACGCCAAAGTTGCCGTGAAAACTGCGGATGCGACCGATGCTTTTCTCCGGCCATACCCACTCGAAATCACCTTCATCGCTCAGCCCGACCAGGGGTCCGGGCAGGTAAGGCGCCAGTTCTTCCGTCACACCGACGGGGCCAGAACCAGGACCGCCGCCACCATGGGGGGTGCTGAAGGTCTTATGCAGGTTGAAGTGCATGACATCGATGCCAAGGTCGGCGGGGCGGGTGATGCCCATGATCGCATTGAGATTGGCGCCATCGCCATAGACGAGCCCACCCGCTTCGTGCACCAGACGGCAGACTTCATCAATGTTCTGATCGAAAAGGCCCAAGGTGCTGGGATTGGTGATCATCAGCCCCACGATGTTGTCATTCAGATGTGCTTTCAGGTCTTCGAGGTCGACATTGCCATCTTCGTCGCTGGCGATTTCGATCGCTTTAAGGCCACTCATGGTGGTACTGGCGGGGTTGGTGCCATGGGCGGAGTCAGGGACGAGGATGGTGTCACGATGCCCTTGTCCGCGAGCGATCTGGGCTTTCCGCATGATTAACACGCCAACAAATTCACCATGGGCACCGGCCGAGGGCTGCAATGTGATGGCATCGAAGCCGGAGATCTCCGCCAGCATATCCTGCATTTCGTACATGAGCTGCATTGCTCCTTGCACGGTCGCCGGGTCTTGCAGGGGGTGGATGCTGGTGAAGCCGGGGAGACGGACGATCTGTTCGTTGATCTTGGGGTTGTATTTCATGGTACACGACCCCAAAGGATAAAAACCGGTATCGACGCCGTAGTTTTTCTGGCTCAGGCGTACGTAATGACGAACCACATCCACTTCACTCACCTCGGGCAGAGGGAGTTCGTCGCGCAGGTATTCGCTGGGAATAGCGGTTTCGGGTACGTCGATATCGGGCATCTGCACGCCAGAACGGCCGGGCGAGCTCAGGTCATAAATGAATTCATCAACCCTCATGAGAGTACCTCCTGCGATTGTGCCTGGGAGTTGAATGTGGCCAAGGCGTCCACCAGATCGTCGATATCTTCCTTCGTGTTCATTTCTGTCACACAAAGCAGCATGGCCTTGTCGAAATCTTCGTAGTCTTGAGAAAGGTCATAGCCGCCGATAATGCCATATTCTTCCAGCAAGAACTGGTTGACTTCGGCGACGGGGCGGGGACAACGTACCACGAATTCCTTGAAGAAGGGACGTTCATCCAGGACTTCGTAACCAGGCAAGGCTTTAATACGCTGGGCAGCGTAATGTGCTTTGTGCCAGCACAGCTCCGCTACCTTTTTCATACCTTGTTTGCCCATGGTGGCCATGTACACACCGGCAGCAAGGGCATTCAGCGATTGGTTGGAACAGATGTTGCTGGTCGCCTTGTCACGGCGGATGTGCTGTTCGCGTGTGCTCAGGGTGAGAACAAAGCCTTCCTGTCCCTCGGCATCGATCGTTTCACCCACCAGCCGCCCCGAGCTCTTACGTACCAGTTTCGAGCGGAAGGCGAACATGCCCAGGTATGGGCCTCCAAAGCTGAGGGTATTGCCCAGACTTTGGCCTTCGGCAGTGACGATATCGGCGCCGTATTCGCCGGGTGCATGGAAGAGGGCAAGGGCGATGGGATCTGTAGCAACAGAAAGCAGGGCACCATGCGCATGGACAGCATCAGCCAGTGCCTGCATCTCGCTGCCGCTGTGCAGCTGCCCAAAAAAGTCGGGGTTTTGCACAATTACCACTGCCGTCTTGTCATCACACAGGTCGATGAGGGCGTTGAAGTCATTTTCGCGAGTGTCATCTCCGACGATCTCCAGGTTCATGCCTTGCGTGTAAGTACGCAGGACCTGGCGGTACATGGGATGCACGCTAGGCGAGATCACCACCTTTTTCCGCTTTTGACGGGAGACATTGATAGCCATGATCGCTGCTTCGGCCACGGCTGTGGCGCCATCATAATGGCTGGCATTGGCGATTTCCATGCCGGTCAGGGCCGAAACCATGCTCTGATATTCGAAAATGGCCTGCAAGGTGCCCTGGCTAATCTCAGGTTGATAGGGTGTGTAGGCTGTGTAGAACTCGCTTCGGCTCAACACCATATCGACCACAGCCGGTACAAAGTGATTGTAGGCGCCTGCTCCCAAGAAGGAGGGGAATTCCCCCAATTGGGCATTGTCAGCGGCCATTTCTTGCAGTTCGCGCGCCACCTCGAGCTCGGTCAAGGGAGTAGGAAGTTGGAGTTCGGGAAAACGGTGTTCGGCGGGGATATCCTGGAAGAGTGCCTCGATATCCTTGATACCGATGACTTCCATCATGGCCCGTCGATCCGCTTCCGTGTTGGGCGTAAATCGCATAATTAGTGATCCTCCCGCTCCGCGTTGTAGGCTTCATAAGCAGCAGCATCCATGAGCTCATCCAATTCGCTCAAATCGGACGGCTTCACTTTGAAGAACCAGGCCTCGCCGTAAGGATCGGTGTTGACGATTTCGGGAGTATCTTCCAGGGCTGTGTTGATTTCAACAATCTCTCCAGAAACCGGTGTGGCAACATCGGCCGCGGCCTTGACAGATTCGACGGTGGCGACTTCGTCGCCGGCACTAACGACATCACCTACTTCCGGCAATTCGACGAAAACAATATCCGAGAGCTGATCCTGAGCGTAATCGCTGATTCCGACTACGACGACATCGCCTTCGAGGCGAGCCCATTCATCAGTCTTCGCGTAGCGAAGATCTTCGGGATAGTTAAGAGACATGATTCCCTCCTAAAGAGTGAGAAAAGTTGGCTTGGTAAGATTAGCGGCGATAAGCCGGCAAATAGAAAGGTCGTTTGACCACTTTAGCGCGTTTTGGTTTATTACGGATGAGGATGTTGAGCTCGGTGCCCAGTTTGTTGTAAGGGCTGGGAACGTAGGCGAGGGCGAGGAATTTGTCGAGGGTGGGCGACTTCATACCGGTGGTAACCCAGCCGATAACTTTGTCACCTACGGCGACTTCATAATGTTCGCGCGGCACACCCCGATCGATCATCTCCAGCCCAACCAGCCAACGCCCTTGTTTTTCTAACTTATTCTTGAGCACAGCCTCACGTCCTATCCAGGGGCCTTTGTCCCAATCACACACCCAGGACAAGCGGGCGCCCACAGGTTCAGTTGTGGCAGAAATTTCGTGGCCGTAGAGAGGAAGACAAGCCTCGAAGCGCAAGGAATCGCGTGCAGCCAGGCCACAGGCCAACAATCCTTCTGGTTTACCTGCTTCGAGCAGGCTTTCCCACATTGCCACCGCTTTTTCTTCCGGGAAGAACATCTCGTAACCGTATTCGCCGGTGTAGCCGGTGGCGCCGATCAATGTGTCGATACCGGCCACTTTTGCCCGCGCCGCCGTATGAAAGGCAACCTTACTGAGGTCGAGATCGGTTAATTTTTGCAAGATTGCCTGAGCTTTAGGCCCCTGGATGGCCAGCATGAAAGTCGGATCAGAGATATCGACCAAATCACATTCGAACTGGGCAATGTGCGTATCCAGCCAAAACAGGTCTTTGGCCCGATTGGCGGCATTGACGATGATCATCCACTCATCAGGTAGGCGATAGAGGAAGATGTCATCGACAAAAGTTCCGTCGCTGTAGCACAAAAAACTGTACTCAGCATCCCATACTCGCATCTGGCTCACATCACGCGGCTGCACATATTGCAAAAATAGCTCGGCATCAGGACCTTTTAGCGTGAATTGTCCCATATGGTCGATGTCGAACAAGCCCGCGGCCGTGCGCACGGCCTGATGTTCGGCCAGCGGTCCGGTGGGGTACTGAACGGGAAGTTCGTAGCCGGCAAAGGGCACCATGCGCCCTCCCATGGCTACATGGCGTTCATACAAAGCTGTACGTTGATAATCGCTCATTTTACACCTTCAGGAATGAGGAAAATGACACCGGCAACAAAAAGAGCCATGGACATAATGTCCCGGCTCTTTACTCTGTCCTGAAACCTGAGAGATTGACCGGCATCAAAATGGGATGCCAGCTTTCCCCGTCGGTGAAGGTCTGACGACAAAATCAGGCCCTTACTCTCCAGAGCGCTGTCAATGTGCGATCCGGTTGCCTGAGAGATTGGTTAGTTCGACCGGTTCCGAACAAACTTGCCCCTTCGGCGATCAGCAATGAGTGCTGATACTCTCTCGCACACTTCGACCAGCAAATATTGAATTTTTAGGGTGACGCAGGCGAAAAACACAGCTCAACTTGTCAAAAACTGTATATTTCGACCATGCCGGGCACCAGTTTATCATTGATCTACGAATCCGTCAACACTTTGTTTGCTGTGGGAGGCTGTATCCGTTTAGTCGGTGGTGCAGGAAAATTTCACTGATAAAAGTGCGTCGCACCTGCCGAGGTGCGACGCACTTGCTCCACGCCGACTAAATTAATACAGTGTCTTGTGTTGGGAGGACTCCCTCCTGACCTCCCCCAAAAACGGTAGTGGCGAGCGTTGAGAGAGGTTGGAGGAGGCCTACTTGCAGCATCGCAAAAAATGCAGTATGG
The DNA here is from genome assembly GCA_013152695.1 of Chloroflexota bacterium. Next base: position 6,802 of record JAADFV010000095.1, read on the forward strand.
TGCCTCTGTCCTAGCAACCTTCTCCAATCTCCCGGTAAAATCACACAATCATGGACATTCCCCAGACAGCTGATATCATCATCGTTGGAGGCGGCGTGATCGGCGCCAGCCTGGCATTTCATCTTACGCAGCGGCGCGCCGGCAAAGTACTGCTACTCGAACGCAAATACCTGGCTGCCGGTGCCACCGGCAAAAGTAGTGGCCTGGTGCGGACGCACTACGATAATCCCCTCGAGGCAGAATTTGCCTTCAAGAGCCTGCCCACCTTTCATCATTTCGATGAAATCGTCGGTGGTGACTGTGGCTTCACTTGCACCGGCTTTGTTCGCACGGTGCAGCCCCACAATTTACCGCAACTCAAGGCTAATGTGGCCATGTTACAGGCGATCGGCATCGATACAGAGCTTATCAGCGGCGACGATTTACGCTCGATGGCCGGCTATATGCGGACGGACGACATCACCCTCGCTGCTTACGAACCCCAATCAGGATACGCTGACCCCTATCTCACCACCATGGGCCTGGCACAAGCGGCCCGGCGTCAGGGCGCTAAGATTATCCAAGGCGTCGAGGTCACAGGCATCGAGGTAGTGAGTGGCCAGGTGCGTGGCGTCCAGACAGGCGAGGGTTCCATCTCGGCAGGAGTCGTTGTCAACGCCGCCGGACCCTGGGGTGCTCTGGTTGCCGCTAAGGCGTTCACATCGATCTCGAGATCATTTACCACCAGGTGGCAACCGTCGAAACTCCCCCCGAAATTCCTAGCCCTCACTTAACGTTGATTGACCGTCAGAATCGCATCTACTTGCGGCCGGAAACGGGAGGACTTACCCTTTTTGGCGGTTCTGCCTCGGGTGAGAATCTGGTGCTGAGCACAAGTGAATTGGACAGCTACCACGACGGTATCCGTCCCGAATTACGCAATCATTTACTGGAACGGCTGTGCAACCGCATTGAGGTCATGGAAACGGCCCCTGTACGCAAGGGGCATGCCGGTATTTTGGCCCGTAGCCGTGATGGTCACGCCCTGCTGGGGCCCACGCCTGGCATCGAGGGTTTCTATCAGGCGGTGGGGTTCAGTGGTCACGGTTTCAAAGAAGCACCGGCGATTGGCCAAGCTTTGGCAGAATTAATCGTCGACGGTGAAGCGAAAATTGTTGACATAACGCCGTTGCGCGTAACGCGTTTCGAGGATGGACAGCCTTACCAGGGGCCTCATCCCTACCAATAGTCGATGGCTGATGATCCTTTACTTCCCAGGAGAAATGGGGGTAAAAAGGTGCTTTACAGGGTCATTTTTGTGCAATTGGGGCTCTTCCGGTGCACGTACGATGCTGCTAAAAGGTACTTGTCACGGGAAACAAGTGCCCTGCATGCTAAAAAAGAAACGCACCCCCCTCACAGAGAGACTGTATCCCTTAAGTCGGTGGTGCATGAAAATTTCGCTGATGGAAGTACGTCGCACCAACCGAGATGCGACGTACTTTGGTCCGCGCAGGCTAAATTGATACAGTGTCCCCCACAGATTCAGCCTTGACAGTACCTCATATTTATGATAAAAATAACACCGGCGTTAGTATGGCGTCATACAAATTAGAATGGCATCTGCCTGGGGAGTTCAGCATTCCCCTCCTGGAGGAAAGATCGACGAGGGAATAGTCAGTTTGCGTACGAAAGCGTCGATCTTTCGGAAATAAAATTACTCCCAAACAATTGCAAACTTAGCCTTTGCGAAATGAGAAAAATTACATAATTGCTACATTGATCGCAACTGATCAGATGAACCTTGGCGGTGGCATTGCGGGGGACGCACTGCCCCCCGCACAAATTTTCATCCTCAAAAAGCGCTTAAATGACTTCGCTTTCCGGGTAGACACCAGAACAATCTGGTTCCCATAGTCTATCGGTTTTCTTTCCACCCTCTCACTCACGACTCCAAGGAGGAGACCCATGAAACGTATCGTTCTGTTGATCAGCTTGCTGGCGCTGCTGCTTATCGTGACAGCATGCGCTGCCCCTGCCGCCCCGCCGGCAGAGCAACCTGAAGCAGCAACCTCAGTTGTCGAAGAGGTCGCTACAACCGCACCCGCACCCGCAGAGCCAATGATCTTGCGCTATGCTGACAAAGCCGCCGATCTGGGCACGATGGATCCACACTTCGCCGCTGCCACCAACGATCGCAACCTTGTCGACATGATCTTCAATGCCCTTGTGCGCTATAAACCAGGCGACGGCACCCAGTTCGAACCGGATCTGGCCGAAGCCATTCCCGATCCCGAAATTGTTGACGGCAAACAGGTATGGACATTCAAACTGCGCCAGGGCGTCATGTGCCATCCCTCTGAGCAAGTTCCTGCCTACGAGCTCACCGCCGATGATGTCGTATTCTCCCTTAACAAATCAGCCAATCCTGATACCTCGGCTTATGCCGGTGAATACAACGGCATGACCGTCGAAAAAGTAGATGATTATACCGTCAAGGTTACGATGGAACAACCCATCTCGCCTATTCTCTTCCTGCCCAAAGTGGCTGACTACGCCGGTGGCTTCATCATCTGCCAGAAACCTTACGAGGCGATGGGTGCAGAAAACTTCAAGACGCATCCCGTTGGCACAGGCCCCTTCGTATTTGCAGACTACCGCCCTCAGGAAAAAGTCGTGCTTAAGGCCAACGACGCTTACTTCCGCGGCCGCCCTCTGCTCGATGGTGTCGAATATCGCTTCATGCCCGAGCTCAACAGCCGTGAACTGGGTCTCAAGTCCGGTGAACTGGATGTGATCAATGGTGCTGCTGAAGGGCAATGGGTAAAACGCATGGATCAGGAAGATGGCATTACCGTCGATGTGTACGGTGTGGGTGAAGTTGCTACTCTGCACTTCAACCTTACTGTGCCGCCCCTGGATGATGTACGTGTTCGCAAGGCCATTGCCTACGCCCTCGATCGCGACGAATTCCTCGCTCTCTTTGGCGCCCCTGTCGCTGCCAATGTCTACTCGGCCGTACCTGCCCAGTTCCTCCCTGGTGGTCTCACCAAAGAAGAAGTGGACGCCCTCGGTCTTGAGTATCCTCTGGATCTCGACAAAGCCAAAGCCCTCCTCGCTGAAGCAGGTTATCCCGATGGATTCTCGCTAGAAGTCGTCTCCTCGGAGCGCGAATCTTATCTCAAGAACTATCAGAGCATGCAGGCCCAGCTGGCTAAAGTTGGCATCGACATCAAGATCAACGTTGTCGATCACTCCAGCATGCACAAGTTGATCCGCCAAGATGTCAATCCTCTTGTCATCTACGTCGCCTGGCGGCCCAATGCTGATGTCTATCTCACCCGCTTCTACCATTCCGATTCCATCGTCGTCACCGGTGCCAAACCTGACACCAACTTCTCCCACTACACCGGCATTGACGATCTGATCGAACAGGCTCGCACTGAACTCGATCCTGACAAGCAGATCCAACTCTGGAAAGAGGCTCAGATCAAACTCCTGGAAGAGATGATCTCCTATCCTCTGCAATACCAGAATCAGGTCACTGCTCGCCAAGACTACGTTGACTACGGTCACGAGCTGAAATCAGTGTTGGCCCTCTATCCCCAGATCACTGAGAAGACACGTCTCCTCAAATAATCCCCCTATCTGGACACAGTCAGGGGCTCGTCGTCAGAGCCCCTGATTATTTTTCAGCAAGGAAACAGTTCTGGCGACGACCTTTCATCTGTTTTATCCTTCTTTCTGCGAGCTAATGCTGACTTCATCGAGGAGTTTCTATGTTAAAATATCTCGCAACTCGCCTTGCTTTAACTATTCCCACTTTTTTAGCTGTATTGACCCTGGTTTTTTTCGTCGTACGCGTCATTCCTGGTGATCCTGCCACCGCTGCCCTGGGAGACTACGCTTCTCAGGAAGCCGTGGAAGCACTCCGGGAACGCATGGGCCTCAACGATCCGCTTTATGTGCAATATTTTCGTTTTTTGAATGATCTCGCCCACGGAGATCTGGGCAAGTCGATGATCACGGGCAAAGACATCTCCGATCTTGTCAAACAAGTTCTCCCCTACACCCTCGAACTTACCCTTTCTGCCATCCTTTTTGGAACTCTGTTGGGTGTCCCTATTGGCATTTACACGGCGCGCAATAGTAACACCCTGGCCGACTACATAGGGCGTATCGCCTCTCTGGCAGGATTGTCGGTACCCGCCTTCTATTTGGGTATTTTGATCATGCTTCTTTTTGCGATCAAACTTGACCTCTTTCCCGCTGTAGGAGGTGGCGATCTGACCGACTTTAAGGACAACATCATGCATCTAGTCCTTCCCTCATTGAGCTTGGGGCTGATCATGACTGCTTCTGTAACACGGCTCACGCGCTCAGCCATGCTGAACGTCCTCAATGAAGACTATGTGCGCACCGCGCGTGCCAAGGGCTTATCCGAACGTGTCGTGGTCTTCCGGCATGCCTTACGCGCCGCTCTCGTACCCATCGTCTCCATCATCGGTATTTGGGCCGCTAATTTGATTGCAGACTCAGTGCTCACCGAAACCGTTTTTGCCCGTCCCGGCCTCGGTAAGATGCTGGTCGGGGCGATCATGCAGCGAGACTACACTGCCTTGCAATCGATCATGGTCATCTACACCGGCTTCGTTGTTGTCATCAACCTCATCGTCGACATCATTTACAGCATGGTTGATCCCCGCATTACCCATTGAGGTGGCCCTATGAGTTCTAAATCCCTAGAAAGCGTTGCCCCAACCATTCGCTTGCGTACGCAACGCCAGCGCATGTGGAGCACCTTCCTCCGTAATCGTACCGCCATTCTTGGTCTTATTCTCACCATTATTGTCATACTCATAGCTACTTTTGCCGATAACTGGTTTATTGCCATACCGAAAGGCGAAAAGCCAACCCCCCTCCTCGCCCCCTACGATCCTCTCCTGCAGGATACCCGCAATCGTCTTGCGCCTCCTGATGAGGCACACCTCATGGGGCTGGATTCCTATGGCCGTGACATCTGGTCCCGGATTATCTACGGTGCCCGTATTTCCTTGCTCGTGGGTGTCTGCTCTGTGGCCCTCGGTGGCACTTTAGGTGTCGTCATGGGCTTGCTCGCCGGCTATCTCGGCGGTCAAGTCGAAAATATCTTGATGCGTATCGTCGATATTCTCATGGCCTTCCCCAGTTTGATCATGGGCCTGATGGTGTTGGCTGTGTTGGGGAGCGGTCTCTTTAACATGATCCTTGCCATCGGCATTGTTCTATCGCCCACCTTTGCCCGCGTTGCTCACAGCGCTACTCTCAGCGTCAAGGAAAACGAGTTTGTGGAAGCAGCGCGCTCGATTGGCGCCAGCCGCATGCGCATCATCCGTGTGCACCTGCTGCCCAACATTCTCGGGGAAATGGTGGTGCTGGCCAGCATCTGGACGGCAACGGCAATTCGTGTCGAAGCCAACCTCAGCTTTATCGGTTTAGGCGTCTCGCCCCCTGCCCCGGCCTGGGGTTCTATGATTCGTGATGGTACATCCCATCTCTTCGACGCCCCCTGGGAATCTCTCTACCCCGGCCTTGCTATCCTCGTCACCGTGCTTGCCTTCAATCTTCTGGGTGATGGCTTGCGCGATATCCTCGATCCCAAACTACAACGTTAACGAGAATTCAATCATGTCCCGAACCGTTTCCTTTCTGTATTTGAGCCAGGAACAGGTCATCGAATGCGGAGGACTCGACATGTCTGCCACCATGGCCGCAGTCGAGAAAGCCTTCAGTCTGCTCGATCAAGGTGAATGTATCGAGCCCCAGGCTCCTATCATTCACTGGAATGGCATTCACAAACGCCGCATTAGCATGCATCCCGCCTACATCGGTGGCGACGTACAGGTTGCTGGTATCAAGTGGATTCCCAGTAACCCTGAAAATCCGATTAAGCGAAATATGCCCCGCTCCAACGCCATCACCATTATCAATGATCCCGAGACCGGTTTTCCCCTGGCCGTAATGGATGGGACGGCCATCAGCGCCATGCGCACGGGGGCAGTGGTGGGGGTTGGGGCCAAGTATCTGGCCCGGCCCGATGCCAAAGTCATCGGCATGATTGGTGCTGGTGTCATCAACCGTACCCAACTCATGGCTTTGCACGAAGCCCTCAAACAGATCGAATTGGTCAAACTGTACGACATTGCTGCTGCCAAGGCACAGGCCTTCGCCCAAGAGATGAGTGAGCAACTCGGATTGAGAATCGAAGTCGTAGACAGTGCCCAGACCGCCGTCGAAGGGGCTGATGTCGTAGCACCGGCGACCAACGTGGGACCTGAAGACCGCTACATCCAGGCCGAATGGATCAAAAAAGGTGCCTTTCTTGCCAATCTTTCCGTCAACGATTATACGATGGAGGCTGTTTTGCATTGTGATCGCGTTGTCGTAGATAATCTCAAACAGCTTCAGGTCCCCACCGCCCTTCTCACCGATATGGTCGAAGCAAAACGTCTTAGCGCAGAGAACATCATCGAACTGGGGGCCATTGTCAATGGCAAGGTTCCCGGTCGTAAGAACTCCGAAGAAAGTATCTTTTTCAGCCCTCTGGGCATGGGGATCGAAGACCTCATCAACGCCCACCGCGTCTATCAGGAAGCGAAAAGACGCGGCATCGGCACCGAACTCGAACTCTGGCATGACCCCATCTGGACTTAGATAGCCTTATGCAGAAAAAAACTGATATTCTCATTATTGGTGGCGGCGTCATTGGTGTCTGCGCTGCCTATTTCCTCAGTCAAGAAAATCGCTCTGTCACCCTTCTCGAACGCCAGGAAATCAGCAGTGGCGCCTCTCACGGCAACGCTGGTCTCATTGCCTACGATCACGGTATTCCCACCGCTGCCCCGGGTGTTCTCAGCCAGGGCTTACGCTGGCTCCTCAATGCAGATGGCCCCTTTTATATCAAACCCCGCCTGGATCCCAACCTGATCCGTTGGTTATGGCAATTTCGCGGCGCCTGCCAGGAAAAACCCATGCGCCGCACCATTCCCATCCAATTGGCTCTGGGGCAACAGAGTTTCGCTCTTTTCGAGCAGCTTCACGCCACTCTGCCCTTGCAGACGGGCTATGAGCACAAGGGGCGCCTCTACCTCTATCAGACCGATGCCGGCCTGAAGCATGGCATCGAAGAGTTACAGCTCTTGCAGGGTTATGGCATCGAAGGACGTATCCTTAGCCGCGAAGAAGTCTTGGAGATGGAACCGGCGGCCGCGCCCGAAACTGTTGGTGGCGTATTTTTCCCTGGATATGCTCACATTTTACCAGGCCGTTTTGTGCAGCAAATGGCGGATATCGTCGCCAAACAAGGTGTCGATATTCATACCCATACCGAAGTCGTTGGTTTCAAGAGGTCGGGAAAGAGCATTCAAAGCGTGCTTACCACACATGGCGAATGGCAGGCAGATGAAGTTATCCTCGCCGCGGGCGTGTGGTCGGTACCTATTGCCCGCATGCTTGGGATCAATCTCCTCATCCAGGCCGCCAAGGGCTACAGCATCACGGCCAAACGCCCCGATCCTGGCCCCGACATCCCCCTTTCTCTGGGGGAGGCGAAAGTAGCGGTGACGCCCATGGCCGAGTTCTTGCGCTTTAGCAGTACCTTGGAATTATCGAACTTTGATGAGCACATCAACCAGCGCCGTGTCGAGGCCACGCGCCAGGCCCTGTACAAATATCTGCCTGGAATCGGTAAGCCGGAAGAGCTAGAACTATGGCGGGGATTCCGGCCCATGACACCGGATAGTCTGCCGATGATTGGCCGGCCCAAGGCCGTTCCCAATCTCATCATTGCTAGCGGCCATGGCATGCTTGGCCTCACGCAAGGACCGATTACCGGCAAACTGCTGGCGCAGATCGTCACCGGTGTGCCTCCTGACATCGACATCACCTTCTTCAGCCCCGACCGCTTTTCTTGATTTGCCTCGCCCCCATGAAAATCACCCACGCCCATATTTATCTCGTGGAAATCGAGGGCCGGCGTCCGATCATTGTCGAAATATTTACCGATGCCGGCATCAGCGGCCTGGGTGAAGCAGCCATCGCTTACGGATGTGGCGCCACGGCGGCGGCAGGCATGATCAAAGATCTACTGCAAGAAATTATCTTGGGCCGCGACCCTTT
>JAADFV010000096.1 GCA_013152695.1 Chloroflexota bacterium
AAAGACTTTGGTGGCAGGCGAAATCGGTTGGGCCGAGAAGGGACGCCAACTCATATTCGTTCCGGCAAAAGCGCTACCGATGGGAGCAGAAGTACAGGTTAGCGTATCCAAGCAGGCAAAATCGGTGTCAGGAACACCCTTACGTTCTCCTCGCTCCTGGAAATTCTCGGTAGCCCCCTATCCAGCCGTCCGTTTTACAATACCGCGGGACGGAGCTGATTATGTAGCATTGGACGAGGCTGTCTCCATTCATTTTACAGCTCCTGTTCTTGAGGAAACATTACATCTCGAGATCAGTCCCCCCATCAGCGCCACCCAGGTCTATAGCTGGTACAGCACTTACGATCAGTCCCTCAGCATTTATTTCCCCCGCCAACCACGAACGGCTTATACTGTCACCTTGGCAAGTGGTGTGAAAGATCCCTATGGGCACGAAATCACAGAACCGACGGTGATTCATTTCAAGACGGATGACTATAAGCCATTCTTGACCATGCTACAACCGGGTACGACCGGGGTTTTCAACGCCTATGACGAGCCTGCCATCCTTTTCAATCATGTCAATGTTACCGATATTAACATTGATTTATATCGCTTGACACCCGACCAGTTCGCACAGATTCGTCCCGAGGAAAACTATTCAGCCTGGCGTAGTTATCAGCCGGCAAAAAGCCAGCTTGTGCGCAGTTGGACCTTACGCCAGGATGTTCCGATCAATCGAATCAGCCAGACGCGACTTGTCTTGACCGATGCCGCGGGAGATACCTTGACGCCGGGTTTCTATTTTATTATGGCCAGTTCGCCGCAAGTGCGCTATGACAAATACAGTGCCAAACCGCGCATGTTGATGGTGCTCAGCCGTTACAATGTGGTGTTCAAAAAAGGTGTAACAAATGCCCTGGTATGGGTGACAGATTTGCAAAGTGGCCAACCCGTGGCGGGCTTGCCGGTATCGCTCTATCGACAAGGAAAGGCCCTGATCACAGGGGGAGAGACGGATGCAGAGGGCGTATACCAAGTAACCATTCCCCAGAGTGATTCGCCCTGGCTTGAAACAGCAGTATTTGTGGGCACGATGGATAATCCGGGATGGGCAAGTACACGTTGGAATGAGGGGCTCTCTGTGTGGAGTTTCGATCTGCCGGGTGAATATTATAATCAGAAATATCGCGTCCATTTGTATACAGAGCGCCCCTTGTATCGTGCTGGTGATACTGTCCACACCCGCGCCATTGTGCGAATCGACGATCCCTCCGGCTATGCCATACCACAAGCATTGTCGGTTTCCTTGATTTTACGCAGCCCTCGTGGAAGTGTGGTGGATAAAAAACAGGGCAGTGTAGACGAGTTTGGGACGGTAGCAACTGATTTTGTCCTGGGCAAAGAAACAGAGCTGGGTAATTACAGTCTCCAGCTGCAAATTGGCGATAATACGTATGCCTATACCGGCTTTTTGGTGGCAGCATACCGTAAACCTGAATACGAGCTGACCGTCCAGGTCGATCCAGCGGAGGTGTTAGCCACAGAAGGTGCGCGAGCCACGGTGCAAGCCAGTTATTTTGCCGGTGGACCTGTCAAACGCGCACAAGCCCGTTGGACCCTTTTCAGCGCCCCCTATTCTTTCCCTTATGACGACGGCCATCCCTGGTCGTTTCGGGATTTCCAGCCAGACGCTATTTTCCGGCCTTATGTCCAACCCTACCGCCAGGAAATTGCCAGTGGGGAGGGGCAAACCGACGAGCAGGGGAACTTCAGCATCGAAGTGCCGACCGCGCTCAGCGCCGAAGCCACCCTTGCTGGAGAATCAGAACTAAGAACCATTGAATTTAGTGTCACCGACATCAATGATCAGGAAATTTCCGGCTCTGCAGCCCTGGTTGTTCACGCAGCAGGCGTTTATCCTGGAGTGCGACCTGAGCGCTATGTGGGTGCAACGCAGCAAGAACAAATCGCCCATTTCATAGCCGTAGATGCCCTTAGCAAGGAACCCCTTGCCGCGCAAACACTCGATGTCAATATTAGCCTTCTCGACTGGCGTACAGTGCGCCGCCGGGACGAAAGTGGCCGTATGCGTTATGTCAGCACAGTGAAGGAGACACCCGTGATTACAGCAACGGTGGTCACCGCAGCTGACGGCCTGGCGCAATTAAACTGGACACCAGACCAACCCGGACAATACCTTATCCGCGCCACTGCCCATGATGCCCTGGGTAATAGCAAAACCAGTGCAGCCTTCACCTGGATTGCCGGACAGGGCTATGCCCCCTGGCGGGTCGCCAACAACGACCGTATCGAGCTCGTGGCAGATCGAGAGAATTACCGGGTGGGCGATACGGCGAAAATCCTCATTCCCAGCCCCTTCCCCGGCCCAACCACAGCCCTCGTCACCATCGAACGGCGCAACGTCATCAGCCACCAAATCATCACCTTACAAAGTAATAGTGAAACCCTCGAAGTCCCCATTGTCGCCACCTATGCCCCAGATGTCTTTGTTTCGGTAGTGCTTATACAACCTCCCAGCGGCGACGAACCACCAACATTCAAAATGGGCCTGGTGCAACTGAACGTAGATGTCAGCCAGCATTTGCTTAACCTCTCTATCACTGCTGAGCCCAACCCAGCAGCTCCGGGCGACACTGTGACCTACACCATCCGCGCTAGCGATTACCGTGGCCGTCCCGTTTCTTCGCAAATTTCTCTGGCCTTGGTCGACAAAGCCCTCCTGAGCCTGCGCCCCGACCAAAACCCGCACATCCGTCAAACCTTCTGGGCACAACGGGGGCTTGGGGTCCAGACCGGTATCACCCTGGTCGCCTCCTTGAACCGTATCGACGAAAGTATTAGCAAAGGGGCGAAAGGCGGTGGAGGAGGTGGGGATTTCGAAAGATTAGCGGATATCGATGTACGTAGTGATTTTCGTGACCTGGCTTTCTGGCAGGCGGATGTCGTGACCGATAGTCACGGTGAAGCTACGGTGCAGGTATCCTTGCCCGACAATCTCACCACCTGGGAAATGCATGCCATTGCCGTGACACGCAATACCATGGTAGGCGAAACGACACACGATTTGCTTGTCAGCAAGCCTCTGCTGCTACGGCCGGTGTTACCCCGCTTTGTCGTCCATGGAGACCAGTTCAACCTCGGTGTAATCGTGCAAAACAACACTGATAGCACGCAAAAGGTGGCTCTTAGCCTGGAGTTAGATGGCCTGGCTGCGCAAGGTGATACAACTTATCAGTTGGAAGTCCCTGCTTCCGATCTGGTGCGCCTTGATTTGCCCGTTGTGGTCGAAGATATCGACCCCAGTAGCCACCTCGTGCGCGCAGAGGTTGGGGTGAGAATAATGGCACGGGCTGGTGCCCTGAACGATGCGATAGAGATGAGCCTGCCCGTGCGGCGTTATAGCAGCCCTGAAACCGTGGCTACTGCCGGTCTCGTCAGCCCCGAGGAACCCCGCTACGAAGCAATCACGCTCCCCGATCGCTACGATCCCACGCAAGGTGAGCTCACCGTGCGCCTGGAGCCATCCCTAGCGGCAGGGATGACAGAGGGACTGCGCTATCTCAAACATTATGAATATGAATGCACGGAACAGACTGTCAGTCGTTTCTTACCAAACATTCTCACAGTACGGGCTCTGAGCGAGCTGGGAATCGAGCGGCCAGATCTGGAACAGGATCTGAACACACAGGTCAATCTCGCCTTACAACGGCTCTACACACGGCAGAATACCGATGGTGGCTGGGGTTGGTTCGCCCAGGAAAAGAGTAGTCCCTACACCACCGCCTACGTGATCTTCGGCCTCAGCGAGGCTCAGCGTCTGGGCTATCACGTAGATAACGACATACTACGCAAAGGTACCGATTTCTTACGGCGACAATTGCAAAATCAAGATAACGTCCCACCCCATCGCCTTAACCAGAACGCCTTTATCGTCTATGTGTTGGACGGCGCTGCCCGTCTCTTGGGTGATGAGCGTCCTTTGGCCGATACCCAACTGCTCTACGATACTGCCGACAGCCTCGCCCTTTATGCCCAGGCCTATCTCGCCCTCACCCTCCAGGCCCAAAGCGAAGTGAGCGATACTGCCACTCAGGCACAAAACTTGCTCGATAATATCATGGGGCAGGCCATTGTCAGTGCAACAGGTGCGCATTGGGAAGAAGCCGAGACAGACTGGTGGAGCATGAATACCGATACCCGCACTACCGCCGTCGTCCTTGCCGCCCTGGCCGCGATCCAACCAGATCATCCCCTGGGAGCCAACGTTGTTCGTTGGCTCATGAACAGCCGCAAAGACGGACGCTGGCAATCGACCCACGAAACGGCCTGGAGTCTGATTGCTCTGACTGACTGGATGGTGGCCAGCGGTGAATTGCAGGCTAACTACGACTGGGATGCCTTTTTCAATGGTAAAGCCCTGGCCAATGGCCACATCAGCCCGGCCGACGTCTACAATCCTACCATTTTACGCATTGCCATCGGCGACCTCCTGGCAGATCAGCTTAATCTTCTCCAACTCGACCGCAGTCCTGGCCCGGGCAAGCTCTACTACAGCGCCGATCTTCGTGTCTATCTTCCTGTCCCCGATTTACAACCCCTTAGTCGTGGACTCACCATAACCCGCCGTTATTTCCTTCATAACGACGAGACAGAAGCAGAGATTACCTCGGCGCAGGTAGGCGACATTATCGATGTCGAACTCACCCTCATTCTTCCCAGCCAGATGCACTACCTTGTGCTCGAAGACCCCATCCCTGCCGGCACCGACCCGATTGACACCAGCCTGGCAACAACCAGCCAGCGTTACTCGGGCCCCGAATTCTCGAATAAGAACAAATCTGCTTGGCCCTTGTGGTGGCGGTGGCGATGGAATCCTACGAGTTTCGAGCTCAAGGATGACAAAGTTGCTCTCTTTGCCACCTCGCTTGCTCCAGGCACCTACGTCTTTCGTTACCAGCTACGAGCCAGTCTTGCTGGCACCTTCAATGTCTTGCCTCCGCGAGGAGAAATGATGTACTTCCCCGAAGTCTTTGGCCGGGGTGCAGGGAGCACCTTTACCATTAGCCGGCCATAGGCCTGGGCAAATATCCTTGCCGAGCGCGACGAGGCCGTCTATAATGACGGCGTGAGCAAGCATTCCCCTTCCCCCAACGTTTTCCGCCCCGAAACATTGTTAGCCGCCCTCAAGTTCATTCGTGAGCAGGGGGGCGGCGTTCATATGGTAGGTACCGCGCCATCACCTTTGAGTATCACCCCTTCGGGAACCTGGCTGGATACCCGCAGGCTGCCCGAGATGGCAGGAATCCATCGCTTTGGCGGAAAGCTGGTGGTCGGGCTCAATACAAGTCATGCCGAGCTCAGCCACGCCTCCTTACTCCGCAGCCATGCGCTCTGCCTGGTAGAAACATGTGAAGCTCTCGTAGCCGAGGGAGACACGTTAAGCCAGGATCTGCAAGCCCAGCCCTGGCCCCACACAATCCTGGCATTGGCAACCTTGGCCGCCGAAGTCGAGGTAGCGCGTCTACTCGCCAAGGATGTAATCGAACGACAATGGTTACCCTGGGATGAGGTGTTTCCGGCCATGCAGGTGCAAACACAGCTTCCTTTAGCTGTCCGCTTTGATGTCAGCCAGGAGGCAACAGGCAGTGCCTACGTAAGAATGGCCCCTTTGCCCCACATGGATTCCCCTGTGGAGGCCGCCGCCGTTCATCTCTTCCTGGCCGATCAGGGCCCCCTTGTCAAGCAGGCACAAATCGCAGTCATGTTGCATGCCACTCACCTGCCGCTACGGCTACGAAAAGCAGAATTTACGCTCTCCGGCCATGTTCCCACTCCCGAGCGACTCCACAATGTGGCAGAAATAGCTCATAACGAGTTGTTTCAACACTTACGATCTGCTGATCCGCCGATCGACTATACCATCAACCCCACAGCACATCTCGTTCGCCGCTCACTAGATCGAGCGATTGCTCGCGCTCATGCTGCTAGCGCTGCTCATTCCTCATGACACCGGCCAGAACGGCTTCAGGCCAGGGTACTTCCTCACTCTAAAAGTTTTCGTTTTCCTCCAGAGTGCCTGCATCTCGCATTTTTGATTGTCTTTCCTGAGCATAAGTCCACAATAAAGCAGCACCGATGCCCACAAGAATAAGTACGATCGTCATCTTCATCTCTTCTACCTGCCTGAATGGGGGAGTAAATTTGCTGATGAGGTGGCACTACGATTTAATTATGGCAAAGTGACCTGAAAATCGCTTGAAAAAGGCTGGCTTTTTCGATGACAATCTTGTCATCTCCGCCTCGCTTCGATGCCCCTCCATCTATTATTTACAACAGTTCTAGAGAAGAAACGTTGCGGTCTAACTGAGAAATATTTTCATTATGCGCGTAATCATTCGTTTGGGTGAACCTCTCCGCCGCGCCGTCGGTACCTACCGCCTGGAACTCGATTTGTCTCCAGAAGCGACGCTTGCGGATATGCTCATCACCTTGCAAGAATCGTATCCTGACTTTGCTCTCGCACTTTCAGGCAAGGATCTTGGCCATTCCCACCCTTATCAACTGTTCAAAAACCACCAACACATCCCCCAACATGCTTGGGCCCTGACCGTGCTGGCAGAGGACGATATAATCCATATCGTCATTCCTGTATTGGGAGGCTCTCGATGATTCCGCCTCTTCCCCGCAGCTACTTCGCGGCCTCCGCTCCCGAAGTAGCTCCCCTCTTACTGGGCTGTTATGTGGTCAAAGACGAGGGCTCAGACCTGTTAGTAGGGCGCATTGTCGAAGTCGAGGCTTATCTGGGCCCAGAAGATGCCGCTTCTCACGCCCATCGTGGCCCCACACCCCGCAATTTAGCGATGTTCGGACACCCCGGCCACGCCTACATCTACCTGATTTACGGCATGTATCACTGCCTAAATGTTGTCACGGGGCCGGATGGGGTCGGCCAGGCAGTGTTAATCAGGGCACTCGAGCCCGTGGAAGGTATCGAAATCATGCAGGCACGCCGGCATCAGCAAGATCTCCGCCAGTTGACCAATGGTCCCGGAAAGCTCTGCCAGGCCTTTGCCATCGACAAACGTTTTTATGGGCACGACCTTACGCAGGGCAAACAACTATGGCTGGCAGCCGGGGAAAAACCGCAAGAGCCCATCGGCACCAGCCCTCGCATAGGCGTGCGCGGTGACGACGAAGCACGGTCGGTGGCCTGGCGCTTCTTTCTGCAAGGCAATCCCTATGTGTCTCCGTCGCCCCGGAAGCAAAAATGAAATTGGATCATGAACGAAACCCTCAAAGGCGTTATCGAA
This sequence comes from Chloroflexota bacterium, assembly GCA_013152695.1. The sequence goes on from JAADFV010000096.1 coordinate 7,314, forward strand.
CGCATTACTTACCATAATGACGAGACGGGATATACCGTCGCTCGCCTTCAGACCGAAGAGGGTCGATTGGTAACGGTAGTGGGGAAAATGGTGGGGATCAATGTAGGGGCAGCCGTGGAGTTGTCCGGCGTTTGGAGCAATCATCCCCAATACGGCCCCCAGTTTAAGGCAGAATCCTTTAGAACAGCTTTGCCTGCAACGGTCGCAGGCATCGAAAAATA
>JAADFV010000097.1 GCA_013152695.1 Chloroflexota bacterium
CTATCGCCCCTACGTGAGCGTTGATTTTGGTGCCTTTTACCTGGCGCAGGGCATCCGGCAGGCGGATGGTAGCGTGATGCAGGCTCTGGCGGGATACAACGGGGGGCCGGGTAATGCTGCTTTCTGGCGGGATCAGGCCGGCCCGGATGAAGATCTCTTTCTGGAACTCATCTCTTTTTCCGAGACACAGCGTTACGTTCGTTCCGTGTTATGGCAAGCCGCGATCTATCGTTGGCTTTATCCCGAAGAGATGGCATCATCATCGTAAAAAAACACCCCACTGACGTCAGTGGGGTATTCAGGAAGAGAAGCGTATCGTGCTGTTTTAGGCTGCTTTCTTGCTTTGTTCGGCCAGCTTCTTGTCCAGCTCGTTCACCTTTTTGGATAAGGTCGAAACCTTACGGCTGAGGGACTCGATGTCTTTCTTGTCGGGGAGATTCATTTTCTCGAGGACGGCATTGATGCGCTCATCCAACAGATTTGTGACTCTATCCTCGATCTCGGCTGCGTCTTTTTTGCTGCGATTGAGCAGATCAGAGACCAGTTTGCGGCCTTCTTCTTCGGTAACCTCACCTTTCTCGACCAGTTTGTCTACTATTGCTTGGATTTCTTCGCGTCCCAAAGCAACGGTGCCAAGGCTGGCAAGGATGACGGTACGAGCAACCTTGGTGACAGGATTCTTGCTGTGAACTTCTTCGATTTTGCGAACGGTTTTTTGCACTGATTTTTTGGCGGTATCTAACATGGGGCTTTCTCCTAGGAGTAAATTGGGGTGGTGTTCCGCTTAATGATAGGGCCGTCCTGCAATTATTTGCCGGTACCCTATTATTTTTGGAGGATCATGAACAATGATACTATGACGCATTGCGTTATGACTCTATTATGACGCATCGCGTTATAAATGTCAAGCCCCAAATATATGAAAAGTATGAGAAAAACAAATTCGTTTCTCTGTTTGTTTTCAGCTGTCAGCTTACCGGCCAGGGACGGTAGTTTTCTAGAATAGAACCGCCGATAAATTCGCGTAAAATAGAGTCGGAGGGAATATGTTCGGTATTGGCCTCTTGGAACCACTGCAAGCGGGCCAAAAGGCGGTTCGCTTCAATCCATTCTGGCGAACCGGGCTCAATTTGACGTAAGAGGGGTTCAACCATGGGTTTGAGTACCGCCAGCTCGTAAGTTAGAGCCGAATTGAACATGGCATCGGCATTGTTCTGGTGAGGGAAAATCCACTTGCGCTCCCCGCGGCGTACACTTTCCCAACGCCCGATAGTCTCGGCAGCACTGTAGCCGCGGCTATGTGCATCCCGGACAATGCGCCGGATCAAGCGTGTATCGGTCGTAGAAATACGATTATAGCGATCGAGGTTGAGCTGAGTCAGATCACTGACGTAGATGCGGTAGGTGTATTTAGGATCGACTTCGGGAAGCAATTGCGGGTTGAGGGCGTGGATACCCTCGATGACAAGAACATGGTTAGGGCCGATTCGGGTGCGTAGGCCCGGTTTACGTTTTCCTTCATGAAAATCGAATCGAGGCATTTGCACCTCTTCCCCGCGAATCAGCTGGTTGATCTGCTTGTTGAGAAAGGGTAAATCAACAGTGTACAGGGATTCGAAGTCATAATTACCCTCTTCATCACGCGGCGTATGGGCGCGATCCACAAAATAATCATCGACACTGATCGCCAGGGGCTGAATCCCTAAGGCCAGGAGACGTACGGCTAAACGCCGCGCAAAGGTCGTTTTGCCTGAAGCTGAAGGGCCGGCAATGAGAACGATACGTGCCTCAGGGCGATTCGCGATTTGTTCAGCGATGTGGCTGATGCGCTGGTCGTGCAGTGCTTCTGTCACCAGAATCAACTCGGTGAGGCGTCCTGATTGGATGGCGGTATTGAGTCCCGAGACATTGCGGATGCCTAGCTTTTTCTGCCATTGGCTGTATTCGGTAAAGACATCGAAGATGGGCGGGTGGGATTTGACGGGGATGAGGCGGGTGGGATTCTCTTGTTTGGGAAAGCGCAACAAAAAGCCGCTATCGGCAAGATCCAGGGCAAAATATTGCAAGTAGCCTGTGCTGGGAGCCATGTAGCCATGGAAATAGTCCTGGGTATCCAGCAGTTTATAGATAATCAGGGTGGGTTTCTGGCGTTGCTGCAACAATGCCAGTTTTTCTTCATCACCATGCTGGCGGAATATTTCGATGGCTTCGGCGATGGGGACTTCCCGGCGGATGATCGGTAGGTTTTGCGCCACCATCTTTCGCATCTGCGCTTCAAGTTCTTTGATTTCGTCTTCGGTTAAGGGAGGCCTACCTTCGATTTTACAGAAGTAGCCGCCACTGACAATGGAGTGCTCGACATAAACCTTGGCGTCGGCAAGACAACAGGCCGCGGCAGCAATAAGCAGAAAGGTGAGTGAACGGCGATAAATGCGGGCACCGTCGGCACTGTTCAGCCGTACGAGTTGGGCCTTGCCATCAGCACGCACAGGCCGGTTGAGTTCGGTAAGACGGCCATTGAGAATGGCGGCAATGGCTGTGGGTTGCCCGTCGCCGGCTGTAGCCGCGCGCACATATTCATCCAAAAGTGTACCGATCGGGGCGCGGAAGACACGGCCATCTTCGAAAGTGATGTAGGCGTTTTTTCGAGGTTGAGTGAGTTCTACTGTCATAAAAAGTTCGTAAGGAATCCAAACTGCTTTTCATTGTCCTCAGAGAAAGCAGGTAGGAATTTAAAGAGATAGGGAGAATTCCCCTTAGATCTCGACGACAAGGGGTAAAATCATGGGCCGGCGTCGGGTGGTGCGATAGCAATAATCGGTCAGAGCCGAGTGGACATGATGGGCGACAGCTTCGGCAGTCTCCTCTGCTTCCAGCACATCCCAGACGATGTCCTTGGCCTCTTCGATGAGATCACCTGATTCGGCCATGTAGACGAATCCTCGTGAAAGGATTTCGGGGCCGAGTACCACCTCGCCGGTTTCTTCATCCAGGCCAATGGTGACAACAATGAAGCCGTCACGGGCGAGAAGGCGCCGGTCGCGCAAGACAATGTTGCCGATATCGCCAACACCCGATCCATCCACAAAAACCCGACCACTGGGTACTTTCTCGGCCAGAAAGATGTAATCAGGCCCGATTTCGACGGCCTGACCATCTTCGATGACAAGGGTATGGTCGGCATCCAGGCCCATTTCTTGCCCCAGACGGGCATGCAAGACCAGTTGTCGGTATTCACCATGGATGGGAATGAGATATTCTGGTCGGATCAATTCGATCATACGTTTGAGGTCGTCACGATTGCCATGACCACTGACATGAACATCGAAGAGTTCATCATAAAAGATATCGGCGCCCAGGCGAAAGAGGTTGTTGAGGGTGCGCTGGATCATCTTTTCGTTACCCGGGATGGGGGTGGCACTGATGATCACGGTATCGCCTTGTCCCAGATGGATGTGGCGATATTGCCCACGACTCATGCGGACAAGGGCGCTGGTAGGTTCGCCCTGACTGCCCGTACAGATGATTGTGATCCTTTCGGGAGGGAGATAGTTCATCTGCTCGGGGGTAAGAAGACCATCTTTGGGCGGTTTGAGATAGCCAAGCTCGACGGCCATGCGCGTATTGTTGATCATGCTTCGGCCGGTGACACCGACCGAGCGACCGTATCGTTCTGAAACCTGTATGACCTGTTGGATACGGGAGATGTTGGAAGCAAAGGTAGCGAGAATGACGCGGCCAGGGGCCTGGCGAATGAGATCATCGAGGACGGCTTCGAGTTCTTTTTCGGAAGGGGTATAGCCGACTTTTTCGGCATTGGTCGAATCGGAGAGGAGCACACGCACGCCGGCATCACCCAGCGCCTTGAGTTTGGCTTCGTTGGTGAGATGTCCATCTACAGGATGCGGATCGAATTTGAAGTCGGTGGTATGGAGGAGTGTACCAACGGGGCTATGAATCGCTACGGCCACAGCATCGGGGATGGAATGACAGAGATGGATGAATTCGAGATGGAGATCGTCAAAGTGCAGATGTGAGTCTTCGTGGATGAGGTGCCACTCGGTTTTTTCCCAGAGGTGGTGCTCCCGCAACTTGTTTTCGAGGAGTCCCAGCGTGAGTCTAGTGCCATAAATAGGCACGTTGAGCTGGGAGAGGACGTAAGGCAGGGCACCGATATGGTCTTCGTGTCCGTGCGTGAGAATGATTCCCCGCATTTTAGAGGCATTCTCGATAAGGTAGGTGATGTCTGGGATAACGATATCAATGCCGGGCATATCTTCTTCGGGGAACATGAGACCGGCATCGATGGCAAACATGACGTCTCCATATTCGTAGACCATCATATTTTTTCCGAATTCTCCTAGACCACCTAGGGGAATGATGCGTAAGGGTGGGGTGGACGTGGCACTTTGAGTCAATGGTTTCTCCTTCAAAGGTGGAAGGCAATCTGGGGAACTGTCAGGGGCATTAGAATAAACTCAGCTGTTCCATATCATCGGGAGCAGGGAGAGAAGATGCCTGGGCCTGGCGCTTTTGGCGCATTTTTGCTAAAAGGTCAGGTATTTTGAGGAAATCCGCTTGCATAGCAGCCATCCATTTGGGATTTCGCAAGGCTGCAGCGGGATGGAACATGGGCAGAACGAGGGCTTTGTCGAGGGTGAGGGGCTGGCCATGGACGTGAGTGATGGTGGCTGTGGGGGGGAAGAATTGGCCCATGGAGTAGCGCCCTAAGGTGACGATCAGTAAGGGGTCGATAATTTCGATCTGGCGCTGCAGATAGGGCGTGCAGGCCGAGATCTCTTTGGGGAGAGGGTCTCGGTTGTTGGGCGGCCGGCATTTGATGACGTTGGTGATAAAGACCTGGTCGCGTGTGAGTTTGATACTGGCCAGGAGATTTTCGAGTAATTTGCCTGAGTTCCCGACAAAGGGTCGTCCCTGGCGGTCTTCATGATAGCCGGGGCCTTCACCGATCAACATGATTTCGGCATCGGCAGGACCTTCGCCAGGTACGGCGTGGGTGCGGAGGGTGCCCAGGGAGCAGAGCTGACATGAACGGATAGCATTGCTGATTTCGGTGAGTTGTTGTGTTCTTTCGTCGTTCATGGGGGAGTCCAATAGTGTTGGGGTTATCCCTGGGGGGAGTGTGCCAGCCAGGATTGACGAAGTTGCTGTTCTTGTTCTGCCAGCTCGGCCTGTAATGTAGCCAGCTGCAAGTGGGGACGGGTCATGATCAAGGCATCTTCGTTATTGTTGGCGTAGTAATGCGGCCGTCGTCCCACCACTTCGAAGCCTAAGCGCTGATAGAGATGTTGCGCGGCCACGTTCGAAACGCGTACTTCCAGGGTCGCTTCACTACATCCTAGATTGTAGCTCTGAATGAGCAGATAAGCCAGAAGGTACCCCCCTAAATGACGTCGTTGGTAGTGGGGATGAACGGCAATGGTGGGGATATGGGCAGAAATATCCATTTGCCAGATGCCGCCATAGGCGAGCAGGCCCGGAAATTCAGGTTGTTTTGCGCGAATGACATAGTAGTGTGACCAGGGATTGGCCGCGAGCTCGCGTTCATAGATGCCGCTGCTCCAGGCCTGAACAAAGACACGCCGCTCGATTTGCATCACCTGAGGGATATCAGGAAGACGCATGGCGTCGATATAAAAGGGGAGGGAGTCGGCATCCATAAGGGTTTCAACTCAGGTAGATAGGACTAAGAGTCACGGGGTCCTCGATGTCTTTGGCCTGCCATCGTGCCCAGCCCAGTTCGGCCAGCACACCGGCCCGGCGAACAGACAAGGCTGCCGCTGCCACACCGGCTACCTGCGGCGCTTGCAGCAAATCTGCACGTTCTGTAGGGTTGAGTTCACCGATAAAATAGGTCGGGGCAGAGAGGGTAGTGAGAATCTCGGGAAGAGGATGCAAACCCCAGTCTGTTTGGCGCTGCAGGGATGACCCGGCCTTGCTGTAGACCGCCCAACAGAAGCGGCGCCGTCCTGCTGCAACCAGAGCACAAATCGGCGTTGACTCGGAGGGGGCGACATAGGCGAGGCAATCGAGGGTGGGGACCGCCACGAGGGGGAGGGCGTTCACGGCAACCAGCCCTTTGGCGTAGCTCAGGGCAATGCGCGATCCTGTGAAGGAGCCAGGACCAATAGCTACAGCAACCACCTCGAGGTCGTTGGGCGTGAGATGCTGGAGATGAAAGAGGTTGTCGACCTGAACGGCCAGTTCTACCGTATGCCGGCGCTGCGAGCGCCAATTGAGTTCGGCAATGACTTGTTCGCCATCATAAAGGGCGATAGAGGCATATTGAGTGGCTGTATCGAGAGCCAGCATCAGGGTCATGATCCGGCCTCCTGGGAAGGAACCTTGAAGTCGTAGCTGCGGTCGGGCCGAGGATCACGTATGTGGAGGATACGATGCTGTGGCCCCGCGTCCTCGATGAGAATTTCTACATGATCTGGTGGCAAAAGCGATTCAATGCGGTCGGCCCATTCGATCAATACAAATCCGAGGTCGAATAACTCTTCTAAGCCTAAGGCCTGTGCTTCTCTAACGGGATCGACAAGGCGATAACAATCGACATGATACAATATGCCGCCTTCGGGTAAGGGATATTCGTTGATGAGGGTGAAGGTGGGGCTGGTCACGGGCACAGTCACGCCAAGAGCAGAGGCGAAGGCCTGGGTAAACAAGGTTTTTCCAACGCCAAGATCACCCATCAAGGCGATGACAAGGGGAGGCTGTACTTGCTGGGCTAACGCCTGCGCCCATCTACGGGTACTTTCGGGGCTATCACTGGGTAATGTCCATTGCATGCCAACGATTTTATCGGATCGAGGGCTTGAGGACAAACTATCCGATCTCCCGAAGTAGATGGAAAAGACGTACTACATCCCCCGATCGGAAAGTATCCCTGCTTTCAGATTCTTTCTTTCTCTGCATAAGTTATGCTAAGCTGTTGTTTACACGCGCTTTTAAATTATTGCTGCCAGCCTCCTGGAGGTTCACCAGTGCGCATTGCTATTCTCTCGGATATTCACGCCAATGTCGTGGCTTTACAGACTGTCTTGTTGACCGTGAAGATTATGCAGGTCGAACAAATATGGTGTTTAGGGGATGTGGTAGGGTATGGGCCAGAACCGCAGGCCTGTGCCGATATCATCCGGGCAAATGCTGAGATATGCCTGGCCGGTAATCATGATCTTGCCGTCATCGGTAAACTATCACTTTCTAAGTTCAATCCTCTTGCTGCCCGCGCCATCGACTGGCAACGTCGCCAATTGCGGGCAGAGACACGTGATTGGTTGGCCTCTTTACCCAGCAAGCTCGTCTTGCCGCAAATCACTCTCGCTCATGGCAGTCCCCGCGCCCCCGTGTGGGAATATGTTGCTGATGATATGACGGCGGACGAGAGCTTTACTGCTTTCGATACCCCCTTGTGTCTGGTGGGCCATAGTCATTTGGCAGTGGGGTGGCGTCTACCGCAGCATGAGAGCGGAGCTCACAGTGAGTTGGTGG
>JAADFV010000098.1 GCA_013152695.1 Chloroflexota bacterium
GGTTTGGATTGAGCCACGAAAACGCTTTGGGATAAAACGGAGTGCAACCGCACGTGTCGGTTCCCACCACAAAAAAAGGAAACCCAACGTCAATCCTGCCACCATCACGAAGATAATCGCGCCAATCTGGTGCACGCCAGTTATGAAGTCGCCAGCATCACGGCTGAGGAGCAACACCGAAGGCACAGCCCACAGAATCAACACATAAAGACCAATAGCCCGATCCACCAGTACGGTCGATACTCCCGAAGTAATGGTTGCCGATTCTTCTTGTGTGATGTAATAGGCACGCACAAGCTCACCGCCGGTCGCACCGGGTAGGAGCACCGAAAAAAACTGTCCCATCCACGACAGTTTGATGGCTTGTCCCAATGAAATCGCAATGGATTGTGAGCGAACCAGCCACCACCAGCGTACGGCCTGCAACAACATGCTTCCCAAAAGCAACAACACGCCCAACACATACCAGATGGAGATGGGCACGCGGAAGAGGAGGATGATGTCGAGTCGGCCGCTTTGCACCAACCAGAAAAGCAACCCGCCCGCGACCAACAGCTTGAAGCCGTTGACTAACCGGCGATTTCGTACCAAACGCTGCAAAACGTTCATGGACGAATCAACCATCCCTCCTGAAGTTCCACAGGACGCCCACGCTGCGCCAGGGACTGCGAGGCAGCCTCGAGGATGCGCACAATGCGGGCCCCCACCAGCCCATCTGTCAATGGTGCTTGGCCCTTTTCCACGCACTCGATGAAGTGCAAAGCCTCGGTACGAAGGGCTTCTGTGCGATCGAGTTGCGGCGCCCACATATCGCCACTGCGGTAATTCACCAGCAATTCGTATACGCTGTTGGGATTGCCGTTCACGGTGATACCCTTGTCGTACACCTTGACCTTCTCGCTGGGCTCAAGATCGTCGTAAACAATCATCCGACGATCACCACCGATGATAGTCTGACGGATCTTGGCAGGAGCAAGCCAATTCACATGGAAATGCGCGATGAAATTATGCTCGAAGAAACAGGTGAGATAGGCCACATTTTCGGGCTGGCTATGCACATGAGCCATGCCCGTACACGAAATTGCACTGGGCTGCATCTGCACGATGAAATCCATGATGGCGAGATCATGCACGGCCAGGTCCCACAATACGTTAATGTCGTGCTGAAAAAGGCCCAAATTGATGCGTACAGAATCGTAGTAATAAAGATCGCCGAGGCTATTGTTTTCGATCAACTCCTTGATCTTGCGCACTGCACCCGAGTAAACGAAGGTGTGGTCTACCATCAACACCAGACCCTGCCGTTCGGCCTCCTCTACCAGGCGCTCGGCCTCCTCAGCACTGGCAGCCAGAGGTTTTTCCACCAATACATGTTTGCCCGCGCCCAGAGCCGCCATGGCTAACGGATAATGAGTGGAGACCGTCGTGGCGATGGCGATGGCGTCGATGGCCGGGTTCTCGATCAAATCGCTATATTCATGCGTGGTGTGCAGGGCCGGATAACGACGCCGCGCCTCGGACAGACGCTCGTTCCGTAAATCGCACACCGAGATGACCTGAGCGCCATCCACCTCGACGAAATTGCGCACAAGATTGGGCCCCCAATAACCGTATCCGACAACGCCGATGCCTAACATGAAGAAGAGCTCCTTTAGTGAAAAATGGACGAGCAAGTGAACAATGGGTACGGATCAAAGTTTTATGTCAATAACGCCCATCCTCAATCCTGACGAATGCGCCGCGCCAGCGATACGCCATCCAGTGCGTGGTATTGTAAGGCCTCCCAAGGCGTACCAAAAGCAGGATAACCCTCCACCGCGAAAATATGGAAGGTCCGCCCGGCGATCTCGCTACATCCGACCAGGGCTTCTCGCAAACGGTCCCCCAGCCCACCGCGCGGCGCGTGATCTTCCAGAACATAGACCGTCTTCCGCCCGCCAATGGCATCCAGTAACCAGGCCGTATCGATACGATTGAGCCAGGGCATGTTCACCACCCGCAAACCACAACCCTGCTCAGCCAACAATTCATGTGCCAGCAGCGCTTCATGCATCATCACCGGCCCGTATGCAAACAAAACCGCATCATCACCCTCGGCCAGGGTTACGCCCCGACCGACTTGCAGACGATAATCTTTGGGCAATTTGATGCGCCGTGGAGAAGGGCCGATGACTAGACGGATGGCGCAGTTCTCCTCGGCCTCGTCGATGCAATAATCCACCACCATGCGCGTCTCTTCGGCATTACAAGGCTGAATGATGGTCATATTGGGCAGCGCAGCCAATAAGGAGATATCACGTAGGCTCTGATGCGACTTGCCGGGGCCGGCCGGGATGAGTCCGGCGTAGTGGCAGGCGTAGATGATCTTGGTCTTCTCGGAGGCGTTGTTGTAAATCTGTTCGTTGCCGCGCGAGACGAGGAAATTGGCAAAGGAATTGACCACCGGCAACAGTCCCGCGCTCGCCAGCCCCCCTGCCATCGAGACCATATCCTGCTCGGCGATGCCGTTTTGGATGAAGCGGTCGGGATAGCTGAGCTCGAATTCGCGAATACGGCAGTCTGCGGCCAGGTCTGCATCGAGCACAATCAGATCGGGGCGTCGTTCAGCCGCGGCCACCAGGGCCTTGCCATAGGCCCCGACCACGTATTCGTCAGTTGTCGTGGTTTTGATCACGCCGCCCTGGCTCACCGGCTCACCCAAGGCATTACGAACGACCAATGAGATGGCGCGGGATGCAGGCTTGACGGCCTTCAGTTGCACAGGAGCGAGACCGTTGGCAGCCAGTCGTACGTGGATACGCTCGATGATCTCGCTATGCCCCGCCAGAAAGAATGAATCATCAGGTGCACCCGAGTGCCAGCGATAATAGCCTTTGCCCTCTTTCAAGGCGCGGGGATGCTCCATGAAGGAAACGCCACGTCCCTTGAGGGTATCGGCCACGAGCGCCTTAGGTTTGTCATCAATCTGGGCAAATTCCTTCATCACCTGCTCGATTTGGCGGAAATCATGGCCGTCACAGCGGGTGGCGTGCCAGCCAAAACAACGAAACTTCTGGACAAGATCGCCGACATCCACAATCTCTCGCACAAGCTTGTCAGACTGCACTTTGTTGTGATCCACGATAACGGTGAGGTTGGAGATGCCCTGATGCACGGCCGATTGTAGGGCTTCGTAATTCTGCCCTTCCTGCAATTCACCATCTCCGAGCATAACGAACACCCGACCGCCGTATCCACGATAACGCTTAGCCCAGGCCATGCCCCGCCCTTTGGATATACCCATGCCCAGTGAGCCTGAGCTGGCCTCGATTCCGGGGGTATTTACATTGGGATGGCCATCCAGCCCGCCGAAACGGCGCAATTTGAGCAATTTTTCTTCAGGAAGAACCCCTGCCGCGTAGAGCAGGGAATAAAGACCGGGTACGTCGTGCCCCTTGGAAGAAAAATAGATGTCGCGATTGGGATCGTCGTAACCCAGTTCCAGGGTGTTCATCTCCGCGAAATAAAGCCAGGTGATGATGTCCATGGCACTAAGGCTGGACCCGAGATGGCCAGAACCGGCACGTTTGACCGCGGCCAAGGCATTGGCGCGGCACATATCGGCAATCAGTGAAAGGCGTTCATTCTTTTTGATGTCCGCTTTTTGAATTCGTTGGAATTCGTGGCGAGGGATCAAAGATATTTCAAGCATAACAAGGGTTCCTTAAAGGAAAGGGGGCTCAGTAAAACCATCACCGAGTGGGAAAAACGATGATGATGGGAAGGTAAACTCTCCCCGGGGGCGTAGGGGTGAAAGTTGCAGTTGGGATAGGCGTTGCCGTGGGTGTTTTGGTCGATCTCGGCGTAACAGTAGGAGTGTTGGTAACCGTAGGAGTTGGTGTCTTGGTCGGTCTCGGCGTATTGGTCAGAGTTGCGGTAGGGGTTTCTGTGGCTGTAGGTGTAATGGTAGGAGTGGGCGTAGGCTCCGAAAAATAGAAGTCGGTACGATGAACAGCAGGCAGTGCATCCTGCCATTGTACACGATCTGGCGCCACAACCACACCATCTTCGCTCACGATGTTGACCGGAACTAACCCCGAAGGGGCCTTTGCCTCAAGCAAAAAATAATCGTAAATGTCGGGTTCAACTACGAAGAAATTGTAGAAACCACTGTCATCACTTATCCGAGTCTGCACCAAGGTGCCTGGCTCAGATTCGTCTTCGTTGTAGCCATAGAGTTGCAATTCCACGCTGGCCAGAGCCGAGGAATCACTGCCTGGAATATCCCTATAGGTTAAACCGCGAAAACGCCACACAGGGGTGGGCGTGGGAGTAGGCGTGGGTGTAGGCGTGGGCGTAGCTGTCACCTGAGGAGTGGGCGTGGGTGTATTTGTGGGCGGATTAGGGCATAAATCTTGCACCCAACCTTTCAGGGAGGGGTACATTTGCTGGGCTATTTTAAGGTGGCCGCTATCATTGGGATGAAGCCCATCGGCGAGATCGGCAAATCGATCCAGGTTATAATAAACCTCTGCATAGCGTACACGGCTGCCTTTTATATTGGCTATCTTTTCTACCTCTTGACTATAGTCTGCAGCTACCTGATTCTTATTGTCCCATACAGCAGGATCTTCTCCATCACGATGCCCGACGGGAGGAATAGAAGCTAATACCAGCAACACGTTGGCATCTTTATCAAGGATATAATTCACCAAAGTATTAATCTTCGATCGCATCAAATCGATATCGGCATTGACCTCGACATCATTGGTACCGATCATCAGAATAATGATATTCGGCTGATACCAGTTCATTGCATCGTCGATATACAACGAATAGATGTCATCGATCGTGGCCCCGCGATGCCCTTCATGATTCGGAGCAGGTGAAGAGAACCGCCCCACCCACTGAACATTCAACCCATCTGCATTGGACCAGTAGTTCAAATTATGGCGAAAACCCGGCCCCGTCGTGCTTCCTACGCCATAAGTCACTGAATTGCCGACCGGCATAACCTTGACAGGACAAATAATGGCCGGTGCATTTACACCAGAATAATTGGATTGGCTGAAAACAGGAAAAGCACCAAATAGCAGCAGCAACGAAACTACAACAATGATAACACTAGACAGCCAAATTGAAGAACCTCTATAGGCTCTTTTCATAACAGAAACTCCTGAGTAGAATCAGACATGTTTAGGTCTCCTAAGATCGTGAGGAATAGGCTTGTTTCGGGACGGTCGGCAGCGCCACTTCTCTGCGGGAAAGAAGATACTCTGCATGCCACCAGTCCTTTTCCGAGTTGATGTCAAACCCCTCATATCCCTCAGTCATAAAAGGAATCAACACAACTCCTGCGATGGTTCGTCCCTCAAAGACGACGCGTGTCCAGGCAATCTCGAGGCTGGCGTTTTGTACATGGACCTCAGGCAGAGATTGATATTGGCTACTGTGCCAGGGTCGCTCGGTCGGCGTAAGCGGCAACAGGGGAGTCATGCGTCGACCACGCACCACCCACATCTTGCCGGGATGCTGACGGCATTTCTCAACGGCCCTTAAGGAATCAACGCCCTCCTCACCTAAGAATTCGCGCCAGGCCCGCTGGATAGTTTCAGGCTGACGAAAAGGACTGGTAGGACGCAGGATGCTAAAACAGTCGTACGAACGCCCCTCATTAGTCAATCGCCGTAAAGTATACTCGACCCACTCGATATCGGGTGAAAGATCACCTGCAAACTCGGCCGGCCGCAGAAAGGGCGCTTCGGCGCCGTAGTGTCGGGCGATGTCCGCATATTCGGGTGAATCGGTGGAGACGATGACCGCATCGAACACACCACTTTCCAAAGCAGCGCTGATGGTGTAAGCCAGTAGCGGATGACCGGCCAAGGGACGAATATTCTTGTTGCGTACGCGCTTCGAGCCGGCGCGGGCGGGAATAAAGGCAACGATGCTCGGTGTCTTTACCATGCGGTCCATCCTCCATCGATAATCATGTTAGCGCCGGTCATGTAAGAAGCTGCTTCAGATAGCAAAAAAACGACAGCACCATTGTATTCGTCTTCGCGGGCCATCCTTCCCAATGGTACACGAGACGCGTAATTGGCGAGAAATTGTTTATCCTGATGGTTGAAAACGCCGCCAAAGGTGAGGGTGTTTACACGCACACCCTTTCCGGCCCAATAGGTAGCCAGGTAACGCGTGAGATTGAGCAGGCCTGATTTTGAGATGGAATAGGCCACCGGCTTGAAAAAAGGAGCACCCTGAGCTGCTCGATAAGTATACAAACGTTGATCGGGTGACACCAAACCATAGATGGAGCTGATGTTGATGATGGAACCACGGCCGGCTTCGGCCATTGCCCCTCCGATGACCTGACAACATAAGGTCACACCTTTCAGATTGACATCTAGCACCTTGTCGAGCGAAGCTTCGGGGTATGTCTCGAAGGGACCGTTCTCTTCGGCGGGCGCGTCGGGAGGCGAATCGAGGCCGGCGTTGTTGATCAGGCCGTGAGGAACGTCCCAGGCCGCGGCTACCTGCGCCAGCCCTCGCTCAATGGAGGTGCGGCTTGTCACATCGACCTGGCAGAACATGAGGTTGGCGTCGTCTGTGCGGTCACCGAAACGGGGGCGCACGGTTTCCTCATCGACGCTCATATCGAATACGGCCACGCGCGCGCCGCAATCCAGCAAGGCCAGGGTGAACTGTCGTCCCAATTGGCCCAGACCGCCGGTGACGATGACGATGTTGTCTCTTACAGAGAATAAAGTGTCCACTTGGCAGCTATAAATGCATCAATGAACGTAGCGAAGCGTATTTCGGCACGAGTGCGCTGTAGATCGAATTCATTAATCTGAAAGTTTTCACCTCGAATTCGGCCTGAGCGCCAAGCTCAGAAAACGCCTTTCTGAATAGCCTGAATGCATACCCGTACAATTCCAAATCCAGTTGGTTGGCGGCCAGAATAAGTTGACGAGTAGAATCCTCCACCTTGGGCCTAGGCGCACTTGGCATCACATTTTGTCGAAGATAGAGAAGGCGATTCCAACTAAAAGCATGTCTGGCCAAAATCAATGTTTTATCGAATTGTTCAACAATGCCAACGCAACCAAAGTGCGTCGCGAGATTGGTTTTGGCTTGTTTCAGCATATCGCGAGTGCATTCGCCAAATTCAACCTCATCAAGGCAATCCCAGCAGGCAAGCATCCGGGTTTGGCCATTGTCTGTGGCCACCTTCGAAACCCGACTTTGCACGAACTCCGCAAGACCCATATTCTGAGAAACCAGAAGCCTGTGGTAAGTGTGATGAGGTGTGCGCAAGATAAAGAAATAGCTGGATATCACGCGGCTAACTGGATGACGAAGCAAGGAAAAATAGGTGACCGGACGCTGGATGAATTCATGCAACCCAAAGCGAAAATGACCTTTGACCACATGAAGTTGGTTTATCTCCGCCCGCGAAAGAGCGAGAAACTCCCCAATCGATTCCTGCACACGCATCCCTTCGATGGTGAATATCGCGTCTTGGCTATAATTTTTCTCGATGATGCGGTGCATTGTCGTTCCGCCCGCTTTTGGGATATGTAGAAAAGCGAGCAAAGGTTGGAGGTTTCCACTCATAATTCCTATTCCGAGAATAAACCGCGAATTACACGGATTGGGTAAATTACTGGAGTCTGGCGAAAACAGAATCCGTCACCGATAGACGCATTTTCGGACACGAATTATGAAAGGCTTTTATCTTCTTTTTTCGTGAGATTCGTGTCAAAATCAAAAAAACGCCAGTGTCCAGTAAATTATCAATCTTGTGATTCGGTCTTTAAAATAGACTCGAACAGATCGCAAATCTCCCGCACTGCGCCATGACCACCAGTGCATTGCGTTCGATAGCGGGCAAAGGGAACCACATCGGGATGTGCGTCCTGCACCACGATGGGCAGACCCACGAATTGCAGGGCAGGCAAATCATTGATGTCGTTGCCCACGAACGCGGCTTGCTCCAGTGTCAGGCCGCGCGCCTGCAACAACTCTTGCAAGGCGGCGCGTTTGTCTTTGCAACCGTGGATATAGTTGATTTTGAGCTTGCGGCTGCGATGAGCCACCACCGAATTCGGCTCACTGGAAATGATGTACGGCTCAATACCCAAACGCTCGATCTTGCGCAAGCCGATGCCGTCTGCGCGCGTGCAGCGCACAGCTTCGCGGCCATCCTCGAACACGTACACCATATTATCAGTGAAGACGCCATCGAAATCGAAGGCGACGAAACGCACAGCGCGGATGGATTCGATCAAGTCGGTTGGGAGACGCATATGGATCAGCCGGCCTCGTTGACCAGGTCTTCCCAATGGATGCCTTCATCGAGACTGAGAGGTCTGGCCAGCCTGCGCCTAATGACGCGCTCCAATTCATAGGGGGGCAGGCCCAGATTGGGGGATTTGATGGCAATATCATCGAAGGTAAGTACATGACCGGCAGGCAAATCTCGTGCCGCAACCAGGCCCTTGCCCATTTTTCCAAGCGCCTTCTCCTCTGCAGGATAGATGCGCTTGACACCATCGCCCAAAGCCACGCAGGCGCGACGGAGATCGCGCACCATCTTTCTCATGCCAAGGGGTTCCAGAGACATGGCATGGTCCGAACCCCGCCAAGTGTGGTTCAGCGTAAAATGCTTTTCGACAATACGGGCGCCCAAGACATAAGCCGCCACAGCCATGGCAATACCATTATAGTGATCGGAAAGGCCCATGACGACATCAGGAAATTCATCTCGCAACGTCTGAATCACCCGCAGATTCATCTCCTCGGGCGGCGTGGGATAGTTGGCCGTACACTGTAAAATGGCCAGTTGAGAATTGATGGGCATGATTGCCTCATAGGCGCGTCGTATGTTCCCCATGCCGCTCGCACCTGTGCTGATGATCATGGGCTTTTGAAACTGGGCCACATGTTTGAGCAACGGGATGTTGCGCAAATCACCTGAGGCGATCTTGAAAGCAGGTACATTCAGTTCGGCCAGGAAGTCGGCACTGGGAATATCGAAGGCCGTGGCGAAGAAGGTGATGCCAAGCTCCTCCTCAGCATGATGCTTCAGTTCTACATATTCATCCCAACCGAATTCCAAATACTCGCGATGCTCACCATAGGTACGACCGAAGCTATTGCGATGCTCGTAGGGTTTGTTATAAAGAGCTTGTGTGAACAAGCTGCGGTTGTCGCGCTTTTGCAGCTTGACAGCATTCGCACCGCACTCCTTCGCCACGCGAAAGAGCTCCTTCGCTTTTTCCACATCCCCTTGATGGTTGTGGCCGATTTCGGCAATAACGTAGCAATCGCTGTCATCGCTAATTTCATAAGAATCGATAATCAGCTTTCGTATCATATTGGAACTTTCTCCTTGTGTTTCGAACAAGCCATCATCCTTTTGTCTTGGCTTATCTATAGGTAACACTTTAGCTGTCCTCATTCTTAACCACCAGAGTCTGGCAAAAAATGACACATGCAGCTTAGCAAAGCATTATTAGCCTCAGATTTCACGGATTTTGAAGATGTTTTCCTTTCTTTTCCGTGAAAATCTGTGTGAATCCGTGGCAAAAACAAAACCGCCAGTGTCAAGTTATTATCACCAAATGACCATCGTTCTTTTTAGCTCCAGTGACTATCCCCGCCCCCGCCTAAGGCCTTCCTGTCCAATATCTTTGCCCTCCAGGCAAGAAGTCAACGGTCAAGGAACTACCGACCTTGACTGTATTTTTAAACAGAAAAACCCTCCAATTGTCTGGAGTAAGCAGGTTTGAATTAAAATCGCGATTCCGGGAGACAACATAATCAGCATCTTCCTGATTGATAACAATGTAATTACCAGAAAGAAAGAATTCAGGGCCACGATCCGTGCCTGTCACATCAACATATCTTCCATCATAATACACTTTAGCACCGGTGCCCACAATATCAGCAATTCTCTGAAAATCATAAGTGATAGTATTCTGTGCATCCGTCCAATAAGCCTTGTTTCTGTTTGTCAGTAAATAAGAACTGGTAAACAAAAACAGAGACAACAACAACACCGGCAGTATTAATATTCGCCATTTTTTTGTTATACGAGATAATATAGCAATATAAACAGCCAAAGACGCCCCAACATAAAAAACACTCTCGACATCATGATAGGCTGTGTAGTCTTTTGCTCCATACATCCACAAAAACCCAGACAAAAACAAAGAGAAAAGTAATAATTTATTCTTTGATAATGGTATAACGATAAAAGCAACAATTAGAGAAAAAAGGCCAAATAAACGAACTAAATGATGGTAATCTAAACCGACAAACCTCGTAAAATACGCCGTTGAAGATGGGAAAAACACAACACCAAGTCGAAGCAGTTGCTGATTGGTAAAGTTCAATATATTAGTGGGGGCCGTGTCAGTCCCTTCAGAAAAATTTTGTACCAGACCACTTCTACGTAACAGTGCATCCACAGTATCAAGATCACGCAAACTCTTTCCTGTATGAAGATATTCGTTTCCGATATTTAAAAACAACAATGAAAAAGAAAACAGAACTCCAATAACGCCTAACTTAAAATCATCACTACGAATAACCATAAGAATGGATCGTTCTTTAGAAAAACGAACCAACAGCGCCAGGAAAACATAGATAACCAACAAGGCAAATACGGGCCACCCAAAACTCAATCCGATCAAAAATAGCACGATAAGTCGACCAAAACCACCACGCTTATGGTATACCACCAAGCCATAAAAAGCTAACAATAGGCCAAAAACTGCTGGTGTATTATAAAAAATAACATCGCCATAATAAATTAAATAATAGGATGAAAATGACAGAAGTGCCGCTGAAATTGCGACAAAATAACTTCCGACGAACTCGTATGTAATAAGAACGGCAAGCACCATGGCTGCAAATAAGAAGATATACATCAAGGAGCGCGCTGCTGTTATCTCCATGCTGAGATTCGGGCTGGTAAGCATGACCGGAATCTTTATAAGTAGAAAGGAAGTAATCGGAAACCTACCGTAGGCTGAAAAGTCCACTCCTCCATTGCTCCAGAACATCTTATCGAAAAGCAAAAAGTTGTGTTCAGGAGAAAGGTTTTTGGCAAGTGCAAGTCCGTGTGCAGAAAACACTCCATGGTGCCCCTGAATGAAACCACCGCTGTCGTCACGAAAAGCAAAAATAAACAACAATACACTAATAAGAAGCAGAACCGCAGTTGTCCTGTTATCGTACTCCATTATTTGACCGTAAATTCGTTTAATCATGTTGTTCTCCTCTCATCATTGCAAGTCGTGATACGGTAAGTGCCGCCTTCAAAATCTCATTTTTGGATATTTTTGAGGCACCAAGGCGCCGATCCGTAAATACAATAGGGGCCTCAGCAATGCTGAAGCCCGCTCTTTGCACTCGCCATAACATCTCGACCAAATAGGAATAACCTTCTGCGTGAATAGAAGCAGGGTCAATCTCTCCAAGTACTGCAGAACGATAGCAACGAAAGCCAGAGGTACAGTCACGCACGGCGAGGCGCAACAGCACGCGGGCAAACACGTTGGCACAGCGACTAAGAATATGCCGATGAACACCCCATTCTCTCACCCCACCGCCAGTGACGTAACGGGAACCGATGGCGACATCGCACTCAAATGTAGCGCGCACTAATAAGGGGATGTAATACGGGTTGTGAGAAAAATCAGCATCCATGGTGATGATCCGATCGTACCCCTGGGCCATTGCCACTGCAAAACCTGTGGTATAAGCGGTTCCGAGACCAAGCTTGGCTGGTCTATGAACGACTTGAACACGAGGTTCTTGTAAGGCCAATTCCTCCACGATTGTACCAGTGCCATCGGGCGAATTATCATCAACGATCACTATATCCAGCTCAAGATCGAGGGTGAGTAAACTGTCTATGAGGGAAACAATATTCTCCGCCTCATTGTATGTGGGCACAATTGTAAGGATACGCATAAAAGATGATTCCATGGCATGAAAAACCGAGTGGCAGTTCAGCCTAGAAATTCAGGGGCTCACAAGCCCCGGAAAGAGCAACTTGTCTTTTTCTGCAGCCTGTAAGATCTTCTGCTGACGGTGAAAGACCTCGACATCGGGCGAGGTCACGCGATAAAGACGTAGGTCTTTCGTGCTTGCCACCAGCTCGCCCAACCCCTGCTGCGCCACGAAATCGAAATCCCCCCTCACCACCGCATAATCGGGAGCGGCGTCCAACTCACCCGGCCAGAAATTTTGATAATTCGTATTGTTGTCGAACACCATCCCACTGAGAAAATAGGCCGGATAATCATCAAACACGAACATCAAGTAATAAGGGAACATCCACAGGTCTTCCTCCCGCGGTGTGCTGACCACCAATCGCTGCGGCGAAACCTCATCCAACTTGTGCGTGAGTGCGTACACGTCGTAATCTTCAGGTTTGTTCGTGTTCGCATCGCGGAAGGGCTTGAGCTGAGTGAGATGGGCGTAGGGTAGATAGGCGCCAAAACCGATCTGGACGACGAACCAAGCGGCAACAAACACGCGCGCGGCCGAACGCCATGCGAGAGGAAGGGGCCAATCCTCTTTCCAAAGTGCGAGAAGACCAAAGACAAGGAAAGGATAAACATAGGTGAAAGCCCGGCCCGAAGCCCAGTTGGTACCGGCGGCAAACATGACTGCAGAAACAATAGCGCCCGCAACCAAGAGGGTTAGATAGATGCGCTGGTCGATACGACGGGCATTGCGCACACTCCGCCAGGACAGGACAAGAAAAAACAAACTCAGGACTGTGCCCAACAAGAAGCCGACGGCCCGCCACGCCAAGGCCGGGCCGAAAGCCAACACCTCATGCAGCAACGAAAAGGGCAATCCCCATAATGCCGCCGGACCATCATGATAAAGATAGCGCAACGCGTCCAGATCAGTCAGAAGAGATGTATCGCCCACCACCACCGGTGTCTGCCAAAAGAGCGTCTTCAATGCGAAATCGACCTGAGTGGCCAGGATGATGAAGGAAAGGGCCAGGGCCAACGTCACGGCGTGATACAAGAGCGCTTTAAACGATATAACGCGCTGGAACAAACCCAGCGCATAGTAAAGCATGAATGCCAAAACGGCAAAAGGAACTGCCTGTACATAGAATGCGGCCAGCGCGGCCGAAGCCAGGGCCAGCAGCACACGCTGGCGAGAAAGCGCGCGCAAGGGCGTTTTCTCGAATTGAATCCAGGCGAAGGCAAAGAAAAGGAACATCGGCAGTAGGTTTATGCGCGCGGCAGCATCGATCTCTAACAGAAACCGCGCCCAAAAACCAAATACCATCACCCACGCGGCCAACCACCCCACTTTCTTCGGCAGTCCCATCTGTGCGGCCAAAGCCAGCGCCAAGGACATAGCGATGATAAAAGAAATGAGATTAAAGGCGTAGAAAAATTGCTGAATAGGAATGCCTAATAACTGCGTGGCCCAAGCAAACACCACCTGGGTGGTCACACGGATGGGCTTGAGAATCATGCGGGCGGAGTAAAGTGCCGTAGGCGAGACCTCGGCCAATCTTGCCACGCCTTCCAGATTCGTCATGTCCGCACCGGCCTCGATAATGGGCCAATCACCCACGCGGAAGGTCTCGGCCACCGACATATAGGTAAATGCGTCGCTGGGATTTCCGCGAAAAACCGCATAGTTAATGCCTTTGCTAAAAAGCGGTGCGGCCAGCAACAGCCCCGAGAGAAGAATAAGCGTCGCAGACCCAAGCAGCGAACGCCAACCCGCAAACAGGCGATAGTCCTGACGATGGCGGCACCAATCTAACGCCACACATGCCGAGCTTAAGGCCAACAAAAACAAGGTAAAAGGCCATGTCCAAACGCGCGCCGGCCCCACAAAACGCAAGAGTGGAAAAGCAAACAGGCCGATGAAGGAAAAACCTAAAACGGGCGCTATCGCGGCCGCGTAGGCAAAACGCTTCTCCTGAGGCGACACCAGCCACAAGGCCGGACCAAGCCCGATGAAAAACAGGACAACGACAGATGTGAGGGAACCGAGAGCTTCGAAATACATGGGCGGATGTACAGGGAAAATAAGGATGAAAGGGGAGAAAAGAGAGAGGGTGGAACGTAGACGCTACGCCGTCGAAAGCCGTTTTTTCCCGAGAGCGTCCCACGAAACGATCACTTGACGATACCAACTGAGATAATCATCTACCTCGCGCTCGCTGTCGAAGCGCTCACGGGCGACGCGTGCGGCCTCCACGCCAAAGCGGCGACATAATGCCGCATCGTTCAAAAGCTGAAGCACGCGCTCGGCCATGGCATCTGCGTCCCCGGCCGGGACCAGAAACCCCGTGCGGCCATCCTGTACCTGCTCGGGGATGCCCCCCACCGCGGTAGCGATCACGGGCAGTCCACAAGCCATGGCTTCGATGATGACGTTGGGGAAGGTGTCCGCGCGAGCCGCATGGATGTAAACGTCGGCCGCTCGATAATACTCAGCTACCTTGTGTAAATCGGGCTGAAAGCCCACTAACGAAACCGTGGCCGCACCGATGCGGTGCTCTTCACCCGACTCGCCCAAAAAGAGAAAATTTATGGGCTGGGATTGCAATCGCGAAGCGACGATGCTCACCACCCGCTCCATGGTCTCATAATCTTTCCAGGGGCTCCGTCGCGTCACCCGGCCCACAAACAAAATAAGCGGGCGATGCAGCGGCAGACCAAGTGCGCGGCGGGCTTTCGCGCGATCACCAGGATGAAATACGTTCAGATCGACGCCGTTGGGGATCACCTTGGCGTCGACTACCGCAGGTTGAAGCATGGAATGGTCGACTTTGTCCATGAGCCACTGGCTGGGTGTGGCCACATAGAGCCGACTACGAGCGTAAATCTTTTGCTTCCGTCTCCAATTATACGCGGTGGCGTCTCGCTTGATGGCGATGGGAAGCGAGAGATTCGGGCAATCCCCACAGCCGGTAAGCCAACGTTCGCAGTCCAACGAATGCGCACAATGCCCGCTGAGTAGCCAGGCGTCGTGCAAGGTGAGAAAAAAAGGCCGCTGCGTAGAGAAGTGCGGAAGCAGCCGCAAATCGAAATACGCTCCATGCAAATTGTGGGCATGGAGGACATCAGGAGGGTCTGGCAGCAGATCGAGCAACCGAGCCACGCCGGGAAAGTTGAAATCCTCGACGCCGAGTTGCCGCTCCAGCCAGCACCGCGGCTCGCCCAACGCAGCCAGGCGAAGAAACATGCGCGATAAAGCCCCTTTGGCAGGGACGTGACGCTGCGCGTGCTGCCAAAATTGCCGCCAACGCTCACCTTGCCGCGCGTGCGGGATTTCAATGACGTGCTCATCGCTTTCCCGCTTCTTCCCCACGGCCAGATAGGACGCCAACCCGCGCCGTCGATAAGCCCGGAACAGCGAGTGGGCGATGGCTTCGGCCCCGCCAGCATGATCGTATGTGCTGATCTGCAAGATGTTTAACAAATCGTCTCTCTGAAAGCGTATCAAGCCGTTGGAGCGCTGGCCTCTGCAAGCGGCTGATAATCGAGCTGACAAGCGCGCCAACGCGCCATGCGCTGCTGCAATTGTTCCTTCGTCAAAAGGTCTCTTTCGTATTTGGGGTTGATGGCCTTGGGCATCGTGTGTCTTCGCTTGCGCCCACGGAATTTATGATATGCGAAAGCCAACCGAGGGAAGCGAAACTCGGGCGGCATCAGGCTGCGGTAGGTGGGCGGGGGCAGCGGGCCAATGCGGCTGGTGTACAAGTCGGCTACGAATTGAGCCAGATTCCAGATGGAATCGCCATTCGCCATCAGGGTCGAACGCGCCCATTGCCCCAAGTGGCTCTCTCGCCGGCCATCCAACGCGGTCATGGCCTGCTGAAAAGCTGCTTCACCTTGCAGATGTTCGGCCAAATCGTGCCAGGGAGCGTGAAGGCTTGGGGGAATAGGATGAGGTTCGAGCATGTACGCGGGCTTTCCCGCTACCGAAGCCTCGATCAAAGAAGTGCTATGTGAGGTTAGTACGACATCACTGGCCAGTATCCATTCGCGCACCGTCTCCTCTTTGATGATGTGCACATTCGCGGATATGTCGGGCAATGCCTCGGCTGCTTTGGCTGCAAACCGCTCGACGGGGGTGGCCGGTCGCGGCCGAATAATGATTTCAAAATCTCCCGTGCGGGCCAGTGCACCAAACCAGCGCATGACCTCGGCAAAGGACAATTGGCAAAACCGCACCAACTCCTCGACCTGCTTCCGCTTCTGGTCGTATTGGCCGTGGCGTTCCAGATCCTCGGCTGTGTAAAACATCCAATTATAATTTTCCGGGAAGAAAACCCAGCGCTTATGAGGATCGAGGCTGTAGGCCTGAGCCAGGTCTGACCGCTGCTTGAAGCAAGTCTTGTAAGGGGCGTCATACAGCGTGTAGGCAGGATGGCCGTTGAGAAAAACGTGGTGTGCTGGAATGCCCTGCGCCAACAAAAAATCGCGAAAAGTTTCGCTCCAGGCGTGATGGAACACATGTTTCAGCGCGAAGTCGCCGCCTGGCGTCTTAGACGCCCGATTGCCTTTGTAGAGCAGTTGCTCCCAGGCCAAATTTACATAGACGGCTTTGGGCCATTCGACCAAGCAGTCGCCAAAATCGCGTTTATAGAACGCGTAACAATTGGCGTAACAGAAAGGTAAAAGTACCATGTGCGGGCGCACACGTGTGATGGCATCGTGCACACCATACGGGTATTGCACCAGCTCGACCGAGAGACCGTGGTCGCGTTCAAGATAGTGCTTGACTGCGCATGCCACATCTAGCTCGCGCACCACATGTTCGTAGAGATAAACAACGTCAATGGCTTTCATGAAGGCTCCCCTGCGTGTCAAACATGTGCGAGCCAATGCTCCATGGATCCACCCCCATAAAGTCGATCGATCAAGCTGTTTGTCTTCAGCGCATCGGACAACAGGCAGGCGGGCAGCGTGGGCCTCTTGCCCCGGCGTACACTCTCGATGAAATGGAGATCTTGGGCGTACACCCCGGAGCGAAAAGAGACATCGATTTCATCCATGCGAATGGGAATCTCAACCCCCTTTTCATTGACGAACCAACCCCGCTCAAACGGCGCATAACGCAAACGGCCATTTTCAGCGATAAGGGTGAGCCGCCAAGGCAATTGCGTATCCCACAGCGCCAACACAGTGCT
Organism: Chloroflexota bacterium; assembly: GCA_013152695.1. The sequence goes on from JAADFV010000098.1 coordinate 17,183, forward strand.
AACACCACCACCCTCATGCTCGATCACGCCACCAAATGAGGCCGCGGCATTCGCGTAGGGCGCATGGGGCCGAGCGATGCTATGCACTTCCTTTACATCCCCCAAGATGTACCGCAACAAATCAATTCCATGCACCGAATTGCGGAAAGCAAGGTGGTCGTAATCCCATTCGGTCAGGCGTTGCGACTGACGCTCGTCTGTGATCCGTTCGGGGATTTCGAGGATGGCCCCGCGAATAGGGCCGTAAGTGGCCAACGTGGCGAGACCATGTTCAATGACCGAATAAAAACGACGATTCATGCAGACCATGCCATAAGTCCCGTACCTTTTGGCTTGCTGGGTCAACGCGGCCGTTTCTTCGGGCGAGACCCCGGCCGGTTTTTCCAACAACACCGGCTTAGCCTTGGCCAGACAATCCATGGCCACCGGTTTGATGGCCCAGGCAGAGGCGACGATCACATAACAATCCACGTCGCGCTCGGCCAAAAACGCCTGGCGATCCGTGAACAGGTAGGGAATGCCGTACTCGTCGGCCACCGCACGGCCGCGCGGGCTGCCGGTGGTGAGGATGGCCTCAACCGAGACGTTCTGCAACGCATTCAAAACTTTGAGATGATGCCGCGCATAGTTGCCCGCCCCCACAAAACCCACTCGCACCGGAGGCTTATCCCCCTGCTTTTCTCTGCGCTCCCAATAGGGCAATGTATTTTGTAGCCGCTCTAACGAGCGACGCTTGCTCACATATCCGTAATAATCGAGCACCTGACGCCGGATAGGGCCAGGCAAGGTATGAATACCAGCTTTCAACAACGATTTGATCATAAAACGATTCTCTGCAAAAAGCGGTCAGGCTATCCTCAGGCGGTGATGTCGAAGTTCATCCGCCAGAGGCAAAGCTACCGGCTCTCCGCCCCTGTGGCTGGACAGATGAGCTGCAGTGACAACTTCCAAGGCTGTGATTGCCTCAGGAAGAGCACAAATATCACAGGGCGCCGGTGTTTGCATCATGGAAGCAACAGCCGACTCGATCCAACGATATCGACGATTCGCGTCAGTAGCACTGACCGTTTCCACGCCTTCTGACGTTTCAATACTGACCAAAGACTCATCATTGTTAATGCGTGCTTTCCCCCGCTCGAACCACACCGTCATCCCGCGCGATTCCTCAGCGCTATTCGCCATGGTGTTCATCTCGAAAACCACGCCGTTTTCATAACGAACCTGCAAACAGCCCGGCGGATCATAGAAAATCGCGCCGCGATGATCGACCACAGACATCGTATCCAGTTTCCCTGACACCTCCACCGGCAGACTACCCGCCAGCCAATTCGCCAGATCTATGAAGTGCATACCCACCATACTGAGCTTACAAGGTCGATTAAATTCGATACGGGTGATGGCGCCACAGGCACCGCTTTTCCGCTCAGCCTGCACGCGGCTATACAACTCGGAACAGCGCCGGTTGAAGTCCAGAGCCGCTCGCCCTTTCCATCGAGATTGCTCGATGAGCCGTTGCAAGTCCTCCGCACGACCGATGCTATCGGAAACCGGCTTCTCGATAAGCAAACCGCCTTCATACCCGGCGCGAATCAGGGTTTCAGCGATGGGAACATGTGAAGGTGCGGTGGTGGAAATGATGACCACATCGACCGGTTCGGAACGCACGGCCTCGACCGCATCTCGGTAAAAGGGCACGCGGAGCACGTGGAAATGGTGTTGAAACCGCGCATAAGAAGCGACGGAACGATCCACCACAGCGGCAATGCTCCATTGTGCGGGGTTGGCTGTAAGTTGCTGCAGTTGCTTGAGGCCGTGCCGCCCCAGACCGATGAGACAGACATGATAGGGCGGCTGTAAAACTGGCGTCATGGAGGAGTAAAGCAAGAAATAGGAAGAAGGGAGTAAGAATTAAGAAACATGAACGATTGCACGCCACATAAACGAATGCAGGAATCTATGGCTCATCTACGAATTCGATCCGCGCACCACGTTCATACGTTTACCGTCCGGGCCGAGTTGGTCCGTGCGACCAATGATGCGGGCCGGGACACCGCCCACAATGCTGCCCGGCGGAACGTCCTTGGTCACCACCGCCCCCGCGGCCACGATGGAGTTTTCGCTGATGGTCACGTCGCCAATGATGATGGCGCCCGAGGCAATCCAGCAGCCGTCACCAATGCGAATGTCATATCCCGCGGTGGGCACTTGCTCGGACTTGGGCTGCTTCAATTTCCCGTGCTCGAAAAGATGCAGGCCCGTTAATACCTGGCAATGGTAGCCCCAAACTACGCCATCGCCCACATAGATATGTCCGGAACGGGTATTGAAAAAGGTGTTGTTCTTAGGCGGAGGATTGCCGAGATGGAGACGCTCGGCTGGACCATGCACAATGTAGCGATGAATGGTAAGAAAGCCCAGACGGTTGAGATAATTCGTGACGCGTCGATCAAAGTATTGCTGCGGATGAAGAAGAATATCAACTATGGAACAAAAAACTCTCGAAATCTTGCTCACATAGCCTTGCTTCGCTTTGCTTAAATCTGGGCTGACACGCATTTCAAATTGCTTTTCTATTAAACTTGTGGGGATGTTGCTCATGGTTATCCTCCTAGCTAGAGTTTGGTTCTCCATGATGCACCATCTTTTCGATTGCAGAAAATTGGCATGGTTCACGGAGCCGGTGCCGCATCTTTACAAATTCATCAGCATGACGCTGTACCTGAGGCCGGAAAAGTCTGATTTCGCCGCACTACAGTTTCCAAAACGCCTACTTTTGGCTCGTCGACCATGAGTGTATATGCCATGTATGTACAAAATTTGTAAAGATACTTTTCCAAGAATCTGAACCATGCTAATAATCTCATATCTTTGCCAGCACGCATAGCGCTGACCAAAAGTGTATGTGTAACACTTCTCCTTTTAAATGATCTAACTCATACAACATGTCCGCAAAAAACCTGTCCATCTCATTGCGGTCATTATTATACGATTGAGTAGGATCGTTGTATCGCATACCCGGCCACCGTTCCAGTACATTTAATTCTGTCTGTAACGCTACATAAGAACATTTCATATCCTCGATGATATAGTACCCCCCTGATCGTAGGCGATTATAGAACAAATAGTTGAAGGATCCTATGATATGCCTATTAATATGACTGCCGTCATCAATAATGACATCAAATTCAGTGTCATCTTGAAAGCAGTTGCTTAGGAAGCTCACATCATCTTGACTCCCTATAGAAATCCTAATTCGGTCCTCTTCATATTGGGCGCAATCTGGATCTATGTCGATACCATAGATCTGGGCGCGTCGAAAATATTTCTTCCACATGCGAAGAGACGCCCCGTTCTTGACGCCAATCTCCAACACTGCAATGTCCTTATTTCTCAAATCATGTAGATATTCGTTATAAATATCTAGATACGAAAGATGATGAAATGTATGATTAGTGTCCCCCTTGTCTGTACCATAGTAGTCACCTATCAATTTCAGGTTAGGCATGTATCTTGCATGGAATCGTACCGCCGTCAAATACCTACGTACATGGCGTCTCAATTGTGCCAATTTCGCGACATTTGTTGTGCCAAGTACCTTCTTAATTTCACGTTTCACATACGACATCTTCCTGCCTCTAATGATAATGCAAAATTGAAAACACAATGCTCAACTATTGACACTGGGGAATACCTCAAAAAGATCGCCAACAGATGAAGCAGAACCATGAAGAAAGACATACTCGATAACTTGCTCTAAGCGACGAACACTTTCCACAACATCAAAATGTGACTGAATGAGCCGAAGCCCTGCTTCCCCTAATTCCTGCCGAAGCATGGCATTCTCCACAAGTAAAGAAATACCATCCACCAAGCCTTTCGGAGAGACATCATCAACACGGATGAGCACATTCTGTGCATAATCCTCTAGAGCTATCCCTTGCGGTGTTGCCACAACGGGCTTCTTTAATGCCATCGCCTCCAAAGCGGCATGTGGAAAAGCATCATCTCGGGAAGGTTGAACGTAAATATCACATAACTCTAAGAAGGGATAAACTTGCGGCTGATCCCGGGTAAAAATCACTCGTTGCTCAAGATCCAACTCACGCACCAGCTTCATAATGGCTTGACCATAAACGGAACGAAAATGTTGCGGCCCTCCACCTATCCACATAAAGTAGAGATTGTTGTTCTGATGTCGTTCTATCAGGTGATGGGCAGCCTGAACCCAAAGATCAACCCCTTTAAGAAAAAGCAAGGAACCTGAAGTAGCAATTAGCAAAGCGTCATCGGGAATGCCTAAGTCTCTCCTGGTCACCAAATGATGAGATCTGAGCTGCTCGTCTCTTATCGACAGATCGATGCCTGTACAAACAGTCACAATCCTTTCATACGGGATACCCCAGCAATCATGAATATAACCTCGTGGCCCTACCCCTTCGCTAATAAATAATGTTGTGCGATCTATGAGTTGACGCAGATATCTATCCTTGAGTGTATGAGCACATTGCGACCCCCGCTGAAAGATTATTTGAATACAAGGCAAAGCAAATTGATCAATTGCATGAAACTGAGGTATATCGTAGTGATACCATCTCACCAGAATGTCGGGCTTGAATTGCTGAACCAGCTCAAGCGCCCAAGCGCGACCCCGTCGCCGTTCGATTCTGCGAGTGAGACTACTCAGTCTCCGCATCCACCTCGTGCTTGAAAACCGACTCGGTGAATAGACATGTGTCTCAGCATAACGCCGATACACAGGCAGTAAATCACCACCAGTGGGTAGCATGACCATGGGGATAAATTTTTCTTTATCAAGGTATTTAACAACGTGGGAAAGCATGCGCTGTCCGCCTCCTCGGGTCGTATCCTTCCCCAAAAAAAGAACCTTGATAGGTTGGTCAGCAAAGTCATTCATCCGTCGATGTCCTCAACTCTTCATAATCAGCTTGAACCATATCCCATTCCAGTCGCGGCCGCATGACACCTCCAAAAGGCTCTGTATAATCACCTCGCGCCGAGTTACCGGTGATGGGATCATGCACATGAAAAGAAATAACATCATTTTCAAGCACGTAGTGCATTTTTCTGCCACCCGAAGAAAAAATGGAAACCCCCACAACATACTCGCCCTCATTCAATAAATGAGGAGGAATCTTAACAACTGAGTAGTAATCGCCTGCTCGCTCCCGAACTGTTTCGCTGGGCTCGACGGTAGCGAAGGCACAGACTCCCTGAGTATAGAACCTGGCGGCACAACGAAAGGTCAGGCCTGGCTGATTTACCAAGTATCCAATCCGCAGATGCAACTCCTCCTCTACGCTGACTACCGAGACGCTGCGATTCTGCTCATTCAACAGGCTAACCGAGATGAGTCGGAGCTCATCTGTTCCGGGCGCTTCTGCCAGCGTCCAGGTCTTTGCCGGCTCCATCTGGGTGGCGTCAACCAGATATTCGGCCACCACCTGTTCGGCAGGACCCTCTGATACCAGTCGACCGCCTTCCAACAAGAGTGCTCGCTGGCACAATCTGGTCACTGCGGGCATGTTATGCGAAACAAAAATCACGGTGCGCCCCGCGCCCGCCGCATCCTGCATCTTGCCCAGACACTTGCGCTGGAACTCGGCATCACCCACGGCCAGAACCTCATCGATAAGCAGAATCTCTGGCTCGAGATGCGCAGCTACCGAAAAGGCCAGACGTACGCGCATGCCGCTGGAATAACGCTTTACCGGCGTGTCGATGAACTTCTCGACCCCGGAAAAAGCCACGATCTCATCGAATTTGCGGTCGATTTCGGCCTTGGTCATGCCCAGGACGCTACCATTGAGGTACACGTTTTCTCTCCCCGTCAGCTCAGGATGAAAACCGGTACCCACTTCCAGCAGGCTGGCCACACGGCCGCTGAGCAGAACACGGCCGCTGGTGGGCGGAGTGATGCGAGAAAGCACTTTGAGGAGCGTGCTCTTACCCGCACCGTTACGGCCTATCACCCCCAGCGCCTCTCCTTCCTTGACTGTGAACGATATATCCTTCAGCGCCCAAATGACATCCTCGGCCTGCCCGTTGCCGCTAAACCGGCTCAAACTCCGCAATCGTTGGTAGTTTGTCAAGGGCGAACGTAACCAGGCCAACATCTGCGCACCCAGCGTATCGTATTTTTCTTCCTGGACACCGATGCGGTAACGCTTCCCTAAACCCTCAACCTGAACTGCAATATCACTCATCTATTTCATACCCCTTTAGGCCACATCGGCGAATGCAACTTCCATACGCCTGAAGTAAAACGCACCACTGATGAAAATGAAAAACGCGGAAAATGCACCGATGACAATGAGATCCCACGGCATAGGCACCGTACCAAGCAAGGCGGAACGAAATCCCTCGATGACACCGGCCATAGGATACAAACCATAAATCAACCTCCCTCTCTCGCCCAACCGAGCCGTTAAGGCCGAAACCGACCACACGACCGGCGCCGCATACATCAAAAGTTGTGTCAAAAACTGCGTGGCATACTTGATGTCCCGATACTGAATGCCCAAAGCGGAAAACCACATGCCGGCACCAGCGGCCGTCATGACCAGAATGACCGACAAAAGAGGAAGGAAGATGATATTCCGCGTGGGAGTGATGTGGAACCAGAGCAAAAGGACGGGGATGAAAGCAAAAGCAATAAGGAAATCCACCAATTTGGCGAATACTGGCGTCAGGGGAAAAACCAGACGAGGAAAGTATACCTTGGTGAGCATGTTACTATTCGTGACGAGACTCATACTCGAGGTCGTCAGCGCCGTAGCGAAATATGTCCAGGGAACCAACGCCACATAGCTGAATACGGCGTAGGGAACACCGTCACTACTGACCTGCGCCACATTGCCGAAGACAAAGGTGAAAAGAATCGTGCTGAGCAAAGGTCGGATCAGGGCCCAGGCGAATCCTAGAATGGTCTGCTTATACAGCACCTGCACATCACGACGCACCAGATAATAAAACAGATCGCGATATCCCCTAAGCTCTCTAAAATTGATGGGCTGCCAACCGGAAGGTGGCTCGATTAGGATTTTATCTCGTTGCTTTGCTTGTTTGTTGACTGCCATAGGTCGCGCAAAAGACCCCCTGGTTTAATCGGGAGATTGCAAGGGGACAGGAAAAGGGATGGATTCGTTGATTACACAGATTTGGCACTGCCGCCATCCACTACCTGGCTCTGCATCACCTGAATGAAGCGTAGGCGTCCTTTGACGACGACCAGCCGGACTTCGCCGAAGGCGCCGACGCGCTTCAAAGCCTGGTCAATCTGATCGACCAGAGGGGGATTGAGCACCTGGAAGGGAGAACTGAGTTCGATGCCGTGTGTTTCGGTCTTGGAGGAAGGATCGCTCATAGAAAGATTCGCTTTGTGAAGGAAAAAAAGGTCAAAACAATAAGACCTCCGGGATTTTTACACCGCTGTCGAGGTCCATGCAGAATACACCGATCATTGAATGGAAAGAATTTGCCGGGGAGAGCGATGACCGCTGTCAGCACAGCGTCTGCTTGCCTCCGCAAGGTTTTTATGGTCTTGGTAGCCATATTTTATGTTGTTTTTTGGTTGTTCAGAGACATTCCCAGCGCTGGTCACTGCCTATTCTTTAGCTGTACCAACCCTGGGGCCTGATGGTTTATCACACCCCACGCCCTCTCGAGTTGTATCCAGGCTCCGCCACCCCGACGAATGTCTCGCCAAGTTGATGGAAAAAATATCAATCGGATGGTGGAGCTACCGCTACGACAACCTACCAGATTTGTTAGATTCGCACCATTACGATGCAAATTTGAGGAAAACAATGAGGCAAAGAGTCTATGAAACTCTCAACGCATTCAGGAAGGCCGGCCATCAACAGCGGAAAAAATGCCTGTTGATTGATTGCCCATGGGTCCTCTCTTTCTATCAGAAATGCACCTTGCTGTCAAGTCTAGCTTAGCCGACCATTCGCGCCCGGACAACAGAATATGACGAAGATGTCCCTGTTCGCATTTCACGCACCCACACCTATTTGAAGCCACATCTCAGTTGATTAACAGCCGCTTACATGCTACACGCCCGCTTTCACGCCCTAAAAACAAACGCACTTGCAGCCTGTTTTCGGGGCCTGCACCACGCCCTGGCAGCAGCGGCAAAACGATGTTGACGAGAGGCCGCAGAGCATGTTAATGTGTTCCCAACCTTCGTATCACTCATCCCGTCTCACGTCTTACTTCCTCATCCCACCCACTTTCTGCTACTCCATCATGAACACAAACACCTACGATGTCATCCTGGTCGGCGGCGGCGTGATGGGCTGCGCTACAGCCTATCATCTACTGAAATCCCATCCGCAGCTCAGTGTCGCTATCATCGAAAAGGACCCCAGTTACGAAAAAAACTCCACGATTCTGTCCGACGGCAACATCCGTGTGCAATTCAACATCCAAGAGAATATCCAGATGTCGTTGTACGGGCTGGAGGTGCTGGCGCGCTTCGGCGAAGAGATGGCGGTGGGCGAGCACCGACCCGATGTCGGCTTCCGGCAGCAGGGCAATCTTTTTTTGGTGGATGCCGGGGGCGAAGATGAAGCCCGGCAAGGGCTGGCCTTGCAGCAAAGCCTGGGCGGTGATGTCACCTGGATCACGGCCGACAGTATTCGCCAGCACTTTCCCTTTTGCGAACCAGCGGGCATCGTGGGGGCTACGCTGGGGCGACAGGATGGCACTTTGGACCCCTGGGCGGTGTTGATGGGATACAAGAACAAGGCCGTGGCCCTGGGCGCTCATTTCATCCCGGCCGAGGTGGCCTCGTTGCAGAAGGAAGGCTCCCGCATGGCCGGGGTGAGGCTGGCGTCGGGGGAGCAGTTAGCTGCTGGGGTGGTAGTCAATACAGCGGGCGCCTGGGCGACGCGGCTTGCGCAAACGGTGGGCGTGCAGCTTCCGGTGCAACCGGTCCGGCGCCAGGTTTTCATCATCGAAACCGTCGTGCAGCCGCATGGCGTGCTACCGGCCCTCTTCCTGCCCTCGGGCCAGTATCTTTTTCACGAGCACGGCAGTCGCTTTGTGTGTGGCAAATCTCTGCCCGACGACCCCGAGGGCATTGACTTCCGCTGGGTCAGAAAGACGTTTGTGGAGCATCTGTGGCCGGAGTTAGTCGAGGTTGTGCCGGCATTTGATCGCCTCAAAGTGACCGGGGGCTGGGCCGGTTTGTATGCGGTCAACACCCTCGACGGCAACGCCATCCTGGGACAATGGCCTGAGATCGAAGGCTTGTATCTGGCCAACGGTTTTTCGGGCCATGGCTTTCAGCAATGTTTTGCCGTGGGCCGCTATCTGGCGGAATTGATCCTGGGCCAGCCCCCCATCCTCGACCTTTCGCTATTCTCGCCCCGGCGTATTCTGGAAAATAAACCCGTGTCGGAAAGTCAGCGACGATTGATCTGAGACATGGGGGACAGGATTGACACCCTGCGCAGACCACATGCTGATCCCCTTTCTGGTGATCGGGTAGCCCTTTGTCTATCCACCTTTTCCTGGCGCCTTGGCGAGGGCAATTTACAAACCATCCTGCCCGAAACGATACGCACTTTTCGCCAGACGATAAGCGGAATCGATGGCCATTTCCGCGGCATCGGCTGCATCCACGATGCCGCGCACGACTAATCCCGCCAGCCAGTTGCTTTCCAGGCGCCGCCACACGTCGTGGCGGGCGGGGATCGAAGGAAAGGCGCGGGTGTCATCGTTAAAGCCCACGGTGTTATAAAGCCCGGCCGTCTCGTGTACGGCTGCGCGGTAGCGGGTGATGCCGTTGATGCTGTCGAAAAACCACCACGGCGGCCCCAGGCGCATGGCCGGATAATGACCGGCCAGCGGAGCCAGTTCGCGCGAATACGCGCTTTCGTCCAGGGTGAATACGATGAAAGTGAGGCGCGGATCGTTGCCGTATTTATTCAGCAGAGGGCGCAGGCTGCGGGTAAATTCGCTGCGCACGGGGATGTCACAGCCCTTGTCGGCACCAAAGGCATCGTACAGGGGTTGGTTGTGGTTGCGATACGAGCCCACATGGAACTGCATCACCAGCCCGTCTTCGATGCTCATGCGGGCCATCTCCATGATCAGGTGGGCCGTGAAGCGCCGGGCGTCGTCGGCATCGGCGCGGCCGGCCAGCGCCCGCTGGAAGATGGCGTCGGCCTCGGTGGCCGATAAGGCGGCGGTGGTGGCAGACTCGACACCGTGATCGGTGGCGGTGGCTCCCATCTCTTTGAAGAAGGTGCGGCGTTGCTGCAATGCCTGGATGAAACTGGGGTAATGATGCACGTCGATGCCGCTGACTTCGCTCAGACGGTCGATGTGCTGCCGCCAGCCATCCGTGCCGATGTTGACCACGGCGTCAGGCCGGAAGGTGGGGCGTATGTCGCCCTGCCAGCCGGAATCACGAATGGCCTGATGATGTTCCAGCGTGTCGGTGGCGGCGTCGGTCGTGGTCAGCACTTCGATGCCAAAGCGCTCGAACAGGGCCCGGGGCCGGAATGCGGGCGTGAGCAGTTGGGCGGCGATGTGATCGTAACTCTCTTGAGCCGTAGCGGGAGTCAGCTTTTCCTCTATCCCGAACACCTCACTGAATTCGGCCGCCAGCCATACCCCGGTGGGCGTGCCACGGAAGAGGTGGAAATGTTCGGCAAACAACTGCCAGATTTTGCGGTGATCGCTCTCCACTGGGCCGCCATCGCCGCGGGGGATGCCCAACGCCTGCAGGGGGATGCCCTGCGAGTACAACATGCGGAAGACATAATGGTCGGGGATGATCAGCAGCTCCGTGGGATCACCAAAGCTGGCGTCGGGATCGGCAAAGAGGCGCGGGTCCACATGGCCGTGCGGACAGATCAGCGGCAAATCAGCAACGGATTCGTACAGGGTGCGGGCGATGCGGCGCTGTGTGGGCTCGGGATCAAAAAAACGGTCGGGATCAAGGTTCCAGGTGGGGAAAGACATGTCACAACTCCGGGGGTATCGATGATAAACCCATTATACCGCATATCGTCAAAATTGCGAGGGAAAACACGATTCATAGGCGGCGATGATGCGGTCCATGAGGGCGTCCAGACCTTCATCGATCACCTGGTGGGTGGGGTCGGCATTGTACCAGGCCACGATCTCCCGTGCCCCCCACGAGAAGGGAATAGTGCAGCAAAAGCCCGGCGCCAGACGTTTGATCTTGCTGTTATCGAAGATCATGCTGGTAGATTTGTCGCCCAGAATTCCGGCGCCCAGGTCCGGATCGAAGGCAGCAATCAGGTCGGCGGGGATATGCGCCAGGTGGGGCTCGACGCCCAACGCCTGGGCCATGATCCCATAGATCTGGTTCCAGCTCAGCCATTCGTCCGAGGTGATGTGCACGGCCTCACCGATGGCACCGGCGTTGCCCAACAGGGGCACAAAGCCGCTGGCGAAGTCGGAGGCATGGGTCATCGTCCACAACGAAGTGCCATCGCCATAGACGATGACCTTTTTGCCCTGACGCATACGATGGAGGGCGGTGGCGCGCCCGAACAGTGGCACTTTGGTGCAGTCGTAGGTGTGTGAAGGTCGCACGATAGTGATGGGAAATTTTTCTTCACGATATGCTCGCAGCAAAACTTCTTCGCAAGCGATTTTGTCTCGCGAGTATTGCCAATAGGGATTATCGAGCAGGGTCGATTCGGTGACGGGCAGAGAGGCGGGTGGGGTCTGGTAGACCGAGGCGGAGCTGATGAAGACGTACTGGTCAGTGCTGCCACCAAACAGATCGATGTCACGTTGCACGTGGTCGGGCGTGAAGGCAATCCAGTCGACCACCGCATCCCAGGTGTGCCCGGCCAGCAGCTCGGCCACGGCGGGGTCATGGATGTCGCCGCGCAGGGTGTGGGCGCCGGCGGGGACAGGATGCCGGCTGTGCCCGCGGTTGAGTAGGGTGAGATCGATGCCGGCGGAGATGGCCCGTTGTGAGCAGGCCGAGCTAATCACGCCGGTGCCGCCGATAAAGAGAACTTTCATGTGGTAACCTCCGTGGAGAGAAGCGTGACAACAAGGGCATTGTAGGCGAGAAACCGTCCCTCACCCGATATAAACGCCCAGAAACGTTGCCCGCATAGCTTCAGGTAATTGCCTTTGCAGGGAAGGGTGTGGCGTCCTTACAGCAGCCACTGACTGCCGAAATATCTGTGATGGTCGAGTCAGGCCGACCGGCGGCCGCAGGCCCCCATAGCCCCGATTTCAATCGGCGGGGTCAGACCGTGTGCGCGGCTGGGGTAGAGTCCCTGCGGGGACTTGGCCTTGTGAGCCTGCAAATTTATTTGCAGTGCCAGCTCGCGGCGACGACGTGCTGGCTCAACAGCACCTATCGCATCGATAGGCCCTCGCCGTCAACACGATCGGTCGGCGCAGGCCGACTCTCCGTGTGGCGAAGATGGGACGGCGGAGGCCGTCCTCTGGCCGCAGGCCTAAAGAGCTCGACTTCCAGTCGGCTGTGCTTTGGCACGATGAACGTACCATCGTCAAATCACGGATTCGTTCTCAGCTCAATGCCATGGCCTCCAGCACAAATTGTGACGACGTGGTTATTGGGGTCTAGCCGAGTGAACTCGGGCTCTTCAGGCGCTTCGCGCCAGAGGTCGGCCTCCGCCGACCGGCAATGCCGTGTATTAGGACGGCGCAGGCCGTCCTCTGGCCAAATGCCTAAAGAGCCCGACTTCCAGTCGGCTGCGCTTTGGCGCGGTGAACGTACCACCGTCAAATCACGGATTCGTTCCCAGCTCAATGCCATGGC
>JAADFV010000099.1 GCA_013152695.1 Chloroflexota bacterium
GGAACTACGGTGTCGACTGGCTCAGCGGAGCCATTGTCGAGGATATTCCCGCCGTGCTGCGTACGATCAGGCAAGGTGGCAATTTCCGTCAAATTCACAAGGCTGGCGTACGCCTAGTTAATATCCACAACGAGCGTGGTGAAGAGTAATGAGCTAAAGTCTCAGCAAGGAACCAGCCAGAGCACTTCGTAGGCCATCATGATGACCCTGGCAGGAGAGTAGTGACGGCCGCTGAAGAGATCGTGCCAGGCTGAGGGGGGTGAGAATGAGGCTGGTAGGGAGCTCAACTCGATCTGCTGCATGGTCCCCGTCACATTGACAAGGCATAACACCGTATCTCTCTGGGCTGAGGGAGCTTGACGGAGAACAGCAAAAATGGTGGGCGCCAGAGATAAAATGGTCTGGTCGGCGTCAGGATGGAAGGCCGGGTGTTGTCGGCGCACCTGCAAAAACTGTCGATAGCGGGCAAAAACATGATGCTGATGGGTGCCTTCATCGCCCAAAGCTTGCTCTACTTCGGATAACAGGAATTTCTCCCGATTGAGGGAACGGGCGCGCCCCGTCTCTTCGAAGCAGTGTTGGCAGTTATGGGAACCGAAAAGACTGTGCACATAAATGCCAGGCACGCCGGCCAGACTCAACAATACCGCCTGAGAAGCCAGAAAACGCTTGACATCCAGCTCGAGCTGAGGCCGGCGGGGATTGTTGAGGAAGTCATAGAGCGTGATGTTCAGCTCGTACACGCTGCGCGAGCCGTCGGCATTGGCCTTGTAGCCAACCTGTCCCCCATGTGCTAACGTTTGCCCCACCAGCGCATCGACTTCCCCTTCGCTTAGAATCCCGCGCGCAGGCATGACCCCGATACCATCATGACTGGCGATAAAGTTGAAAAAAGTAGCGCCAGGCGGTGTCTGCAGTGAGGCCGCCCATTGCGTCAGTTTACCGGCATCTCCCCTGGAAAAAGTGTGCAGTACCAAGGGCGCCAGTGGGAAGTTATAGACCAGTTGCGCTTCATCGGTCAGACCCGTTTCCGGCACATAGGTGCCCCAATAGCTGATATTTTCTTCATGGGGTACATTGGTCTCGGTGATGATGCGCACACCGGGTGCCACGATATCGAACAAGGCCCGCCACAGCTTCACCACGGCGTGGGTCTGGGGAAGATGGATGCAAGAGGTGCCTATTTCTTTCCAAAGATAGGCAATAGCATCAAGACGAATCAGATCGGCTCCATGTTCGACGTAGAGCAACAATATATCGATGATCTCGAGAAGAACGTGTGGATTAGCGTAATTAAGGTCGATCTGGTCGGCACTAAAGGTCGTCCACACATATTTGCGGCCACTGGCCGTTTCGACGGCTGTGAGGAGGGGCAAGGCACGCGGGCGTACAACGCTGGAGAGATCGGTGTCGGGTTCTACAGTGATGAAATAATCGCGGTAAGGCGCTTCATCGCGTAAAAAACCCTGAAACCAGGCACTCTCCCGCGAAACGTGGTTGATGACGGCATCGAACATCAGGCGATAATGCTCTCCCAAAGCCTCGATATCATGCCAATCTCCCAACTGGGGCGCGACCTGAGTATAGTCGATTACCGAAAAACCGTCATCCGAGGAATAGGGAAAGAAGGGGAGGATGTGTACGCCACTGATTGCTTCACCTAGATGTGTATCCAAAAAATCACGCAAGGTCTGCAGGGGTGGCCGTCCTGGCTCTTGAAATTGATCGCCATAAGTGATGAGAATGGCATCGGTATGATCGAGGGGGCGCGGGCTATGGATATCTTGGGGATGACGAGCCTGGAAGGCGTGGATACGTTGCTCGATCTCGGGCCATATCACGGCAGCGGTGTCGGCGCCATAAAGGAAGGTGAGCCAATGCTGAAGGCGTTGGGAGGGGGTCATAACAGAGCTTGAGCTCGTTGGAAGAGCGGGTGGGGGGGAAAAGTGGCGGCGGTTTCGATCGGAACAAAACCAGAGGGAGTGACGTTGCTTTCACTGGCCAGATGACAGTTGACCAAAGTGGCCAGACGAAAGTATAGAGTCTCAGGCAGAGCATTGCCAAATCCTTCGATCAAGGGGGGATACGTCATGAAATCAGTATGCCCGCAGAAATTCCCGCAAGTATGGGCATCTTGTTTCGTATCTGCCTTAGGCGTCTGATGTTGCAAGTGCCGCCAATATGGACCACCTTCATCCCCGATATGATGACTGATCACGAGACATCTAACTCTCCCGCGCAGAAAATGATATCGTGGCCCAGGGACGCCATGATGGTGGGTATCTTGACTATCACCAGGGAAACACCCTCGCTGCCGGCCAGGGACGAGGAAAGAAGGCCCATACGCATTAGCCCTTCACGCCTCCTGCAGAGAGTCCTTCGGTGAGGAAACGCTCGAGGGCCAGGAAGAGGATGACGATGGGCACGGTCATGATTGTGGAGGCGGCCATCACCACATGGGGACGAGGGGAGGGGTCGTTGAAGATGGTGTTGATCTTGATGGGCATGGTAAACATGTCGCGCTGATTCAAAAAGACCAGGGCATAAAGGAATTCGTTCCAGGCAATCATGAAGGTGTAAATGGATACAGAAACCAGCGCCGGGATAGACAAAGGAAGCGTGATTCGCCAGATAACCTGGGTACGTGTGCAACCATCGATCAGCCCTGCCTGCTCGATCTCTTCGGGTACGGTGCGGAAGTAATTGGCCAACATGTAGAGAGCCACGGGTAGGGTTTGCGCCAGGTAAGTAAATATCAAAATCGGCAAGTTGTCCTGCACCTCGAAGCCCAGTGTTGCGCCAATCTTGGCCAGCATAGCAAAGAGGGGGATGATGAGGAGGATGCCGGGGAAGAGATAGATCATGAGGATGCCGTTGAGCATGAGGTTTTTACCACGAAAGTGTAGCCTGGCCACGGCATAGGCCCCCAGCGTGGAAAGAATCACGGCAATGATCGAGGTAGGAACAGCAACAAGGAGACTGTTGAGGATATTGCGCTGAAAGTTCCAGTAACTAAAAAGCTCTTTGTAGGCATCCCAGCGCAGGGCACTGGGGATGTAAACTGGATGCCGGCCACCAATTTCGGCATAGGTTTTGAAGGAAGATGAAATCATCCAGTAAAAGGGAAAGAGAATACTGACCAGGAAGAAGGTCAGCACGGCAAGAAAAATAAATCGGGGCCAGGTCAGCCAGCGTGCCAGACGCTCGATGTAATTCAGACGTTCGTTGCCCGACGAGCGGTAGGAATTAGTTGTTGTCATGATACTCTCCAGCCTATCCTTCTTCAGCGGTGCTCATCACTGTGCGCACATAAATGACGAGGAAAATGATTAAGGTAACCAGCAAGATCATGGCTGCTGCTGCCCCCACACCAAAGTTGAAGAGCTTAAAACTGAACTGATAAGTGAGGACAGGGAGCACATTGGTGCCGAAACCACCGCCGGTTAACAGGAAAATGTCGTCAAATTTGTTAAATGTCCAAATGAGACGCAGGAGGAAAATGGCGCCTAACACATATCGCAATTCGGGAAGGGTAACATTGAGGAACTGCTGCCAGGTGTTGGCGCCATCGACACGAGCCGCCTCGTATAAGGTTTTGTCAATGGCCTGAAGACGTGCCAACATCATGAGCATGGCAAAGGGAAAATAACGCCAACCTTCGAAGAGAATGACAATGAGCAGGGCTAGACCCCTTTGCGAAAGATAGGCTTTTGGCAGCTCGATGAGATTAAGGTTCATCAAGATGTCGTTGAGCACACCTGACGGTCGGGGATCAAGGAGCCAGCGCCAAACAAAGGCCACACTGACAATCGGAGCCACATACGAAAACAAGAATATAGCGCGAGCCATACCCCGGCCCCGGAATGGCTGATTGAGTAGGAGGGCGGCAATCAGGCCGAGAATGAGTGTGAGAATGGTGGAAGCAAAGGAATAAACAATGGTGGTGACAAAGGCCCCCATGTTTTGCAGGCCCTGGTACTTAAAAGCAAAGTCGGTCACCACGCGCCGGTAATTGTCGAGCCCTACGAAAGGCGCATGAAAAACATCATTGAGATTACTCAACCCCACTTTATGAAAGCTAATCCAGATACTGAAAAAGGCGGGAAAAATCACCAGTCCAAAGACGATGATCGCCGTAGGCATAATCAGTGCCCAGGCCAGGCGCGATTCCTGTGACTGTAAAGATCTCCACCGGGCGCGAGCTGAAGTGCGTGCGGCAGGAGCATGAGTAGTCATTGGTCCCCCCGATCATGATTGATGAAATGCCTGGACAGCACATTCTGCACAAAATACAGAATTTGCTGGCAGAGGATGAAGCAAATTGGAGACGAGGGGCCTGATATCGAGAGACAGGCCCCTCGTAGTTAGCAAACGGGTGTCTTGCCTACAGGAGGTTGCCTAACTTTGGCGATCGGACAAAATCCGTTGCACCTGTTCCTGCAGCCAATCGGCCGCGGTTTCGGGAGTCATAGTGCCTTCGAGGGCGATATTGGAAATCGCTTGAGGAATGAGAAGGCGTCCTTCGATATCGCCGATGACAGCACGTTCGGTGGCGTCATAGTCGGGGCGGAAGAGCCAGCGTTGCATGGTGTCGAAACCATTAGCAATCTGGTTCAGCGTTTCCTCGGAGTAGTTGGCGAAGTATGGGCTCAGTCCCTTCCAGCCATCGACAGCGCTCTTCAGCACCGGTACTTTACCAAAGGGTGCAAGAGCCAAGACGTCGATGTAATTCTGGCCGGTCATGTAGTACTTGACCACATCCTGAGCTACGGGATCGGCGCCTTGCATAATACCCAGAGTAACAAGCTGACCGTAGGAAGCTTCACCATTGGGGCCCTTCATCAGCGGGGCGAAACCGGTCTTCTTGGCCAGATCAGGCACGGCGAGCTGAATCTTACCGCCGCCTTCTGTGCCGGAACCCTCGACAAGATCATCCATGATGTAGGTGCTGTAGACCAACATGCCGGCTTGAGCCAGCTCGTAGGCCTCACGGGCGCCTCGCCAATATTGGGGGCCAGGAGGAGCACAGCGCTGCAGATCTGTGTAGAACTTGAGCGCAGCTATCATCTCGGGGGTGTTCATAGTCACGTTGCCATCAGCATCGAACGGCCAGGCATTGTTGGAAATTGCGACCTGCTCGAACATCTGATGGGGGTAGTTCTGGCCGGGATCAGTACCCAGGGTGAGGGCATAGAGAAGACCCTCTGTTCCGGGCAAAGTATCACAGGCGGCGTTGATGTCATCCCAACTGATGGGGGGATTGAGTCCGTCTTTTTCGAAGATGTCGGTGCGGTACCAAATGGCCTGAATCCAGCCATCGAAGGGGATGGCGGCATATTTACCGGTAGATGGATCGACGACCATTTTCAGCGGGCCGGCGCGGAAGTCATCTTCACCGATCGCCTGGATCGTGGCGGAAGCAGCATCTTCATCCAGGATGCCATCGGCAGCAAAGGAAGCAACACGTTCCACGCCCATCCGCACAATATCGGGCAAGCGATTGGCTGCGCGCGCCGTGGCAATACGTTGAGAAATACCCGCTTCTTCGATGGGGACGATGCGGATTTCCACATCGGGATGCTCTGCCATGTACTTGGCGGCAATAGCTTCATAGACATCGACACGAGCTTCTTCATTATCGGTGGTCCAGAATTCGACGACGGTCTTTTTCACGGGTGCAGTCGTGACTTCGACCACTTTCTCGACCACAACGGTCTTCTCGACGACTTTTTCGACGACCTGAGGAGTGGGCTGAGCGCAGGCTGCCACAACAAGTACAGCCAACAACAGGGTGAACATTAACAGCAATCTCTTCATAATACACTTTCTCCTAGAACGAAACTGAGAGGGAAGATAGAAGTGAGGATGGGAGCAAGAATGGTTGGTAGAGTCGTTTCAAATTGAGCGATATGCGCCTCCTTGGCGATAAAATAGCCAGCTAGGATGCGGCGGTGCCGCATGATTGACGAATGACCAGTCGCGGTTTCAAGACGATTTGCCGCTGTTCTAAAGTTTGGCCTTGGGTGATCCGGATCAACATGTCACAGAGCATATTGCCGATCTCATAAATCGGCTGGTGAACTGTGGTGAGGGGAGGATGGCTATGTTCGGCCCAGGGGGTATCATCGAAACCGGTGATGGCAATATCCTGCCCCACGACCAGGCCTTGCTGCTGGGCGGCGCTAATCGCCCCAAACGCCATCAAATCATTACAGGCGACAATTGCCGTGGGGGGCTGTGGAAGCGCTAACAAAGCCTGTGCTTCCACAAAACCGCCCCGTTGTGTCAGATCACCCCGGCGTAAAAGCGTGGGATCCAGCTCCAAGCCATGCTGGGCCAACGCCTCATGCACCCCTTGCATGCGATATTTAGCGAACATCAACTCCTCAGGGGGGGCGATACAGGCGATACGACGATGCCCCGCCCGGATCAAATGCTCGACGATGGCCCGCATGCCCGCAGCACCATCTTCATCCACATAAGGATAATCCAACTCACCCTCGGTACGGCCAAACACTACAAAAGGAATATCGGCTGCTCGTAAATATTCGATTCGGGCATCATGACGGCGTGTCCGCACGACAATCACACCATCGAGCTGGCGACTTTGCACCTTTTTCTTGTAAATTTCGACCTCGTTTTCACCGGGGGGCAATGTCGAGACCAAAAGATCGTAGCCATACTCACCCGCTTTGTCACCAACCCCAGCAATCAACTGCCCGAAAAAGGGGTCACCCAGGCGTGGCCCCATTGTAGGAAGAATCAGCCCGACGGTTTCGGTTCGTTGTTTCTGTAAACGCTGCGCCCACAAATTCGGTGTATACC
This sequence comes from Chloroflexota bacterium, assembly GCA_013152695.1. The sequence continues at coordinate 6,826 of JAADFV010000099.1, forward strand.
CCATTTCTGCTGCTACTCTACGCACCAGCGACTTTGTTTCGGGACTGACATCGTCGTAATCATTCAAAGCGCGAGAAACCGTTGTTATAGATTTACCTGTTTCCCGAGCAATATCCTTGATCGTAACAGTCATTGTAACGACAGCCTCTTCTTCCAAGTGGTGCGTTGTAAATGATTAGATACAGTGTCATAACGCTGGCAGCGTAATGGCCACAGCTTTGCCCATGCAGTCGCTGTAGCAGAAAATATGCCACGTCCCACCCGGTCCAAACCCGGGTGATCGAACACTGCGATCTAAACAATTGTCAAGATCGGAGTTTACCGATGATGATGCCTCTGCCCTCAGGGCCGGTCGACTCGAGAATCCATGCAGGGAGCAACCACGCTCGAGCTGATACAAAATCCGGCAACGCACAAGTCGTTCTTTGCAAAACAAGAATGTAGCGGCAGTAAAGCATCCAAAACGTTTTGGTTGTGATCATATCTTAACCCAAAACGTTTTGGATGTCAATAGGAAAGCAAATTTTTTAAGGTTTTGAGCACAAAAAAACCCTCCTCGACAAAAATTCTCTCGCCCATCGAGGAGGGTTGCCGGACGAGGCTGTCCAGCACGGGCGGGGCGCCCATTGCTA
>JAADFV010000100.1 GCA_013152695.1 Chloroflexota bacterium
AAGAGAGCAACGAGGGACGTTTTCGGACCCGGTTTACAGGTTTAGCAGTCTCCAGGTTTACCGATTTGAGGGGGAAAGAGTGCATAATTGAGGTTAGAGATGGGTGAAAAGGTGCTGGCGGAAAGCAAAAGAACACCCGGCTGCTTTGACAGAGAGAACGGCATCCTCTACAATCAAATCATGCCCGAACTGCCTGAAGTCCAAACCATCCTCAATGCCTTAACCCCACACATTGTCGATATTCCCATTGCTGACGTAATTATCATCTGGTCGGGTGTCATCGATCGGCCTCCACCAGAGGTCTTTCGCGACTGGTTGCTAGGCCGAAGGGTAACAGCGACCAGCCGCCGGGGCAAGTACCTGATCTTTAACCTGGATGATGGACGCTCCTTGGTCATACACTTACGCATGACCGGAGGAATGCGAGTGACGCCGTCGAGTTCGCCCATGCACCGGCACGATCGCCTGGCGTTTCGCCTCAGCAACGGTTACGACTGGCGTTTCAAAGATTTACGTAAGTTTGGCCGCGCTTACCTCGTCGAAGATCCAGCAGAAATCATTGCCAAACTGGGACCGGAACCCCTGGATGGCGACTTCACGGCTGCCTATTTAGGCGACAAGCTGAAGGGACGCACGGCACCGATTAAATCACTGCTTCTCGATCAGCGTTTGGTCGCGGGCATCGGTAACATCTATGCCGACGAATCACTCTTTCGCGCTCGAATTCACCCGCGACGACAGGCCGGCAGTTTAAATGAGGCCGAAGTAAAAGCGCTGGTGCAGGCAATCAGGGAAGTTTTACAGCAGGCTCTGGAGGAAATGGGCACGACTCTACGTGATTATCGCCGTCCCGATGGTTCCGTAGGCTCTTTCCAGAATCGCTTGCAGGTATTTCGTCGCACAGGTGAACCTTGCCCCTCATGTGGCGCACCGATCGAGCGGATTGTCGTGGGCGGCCGCAGCACGCACTTCTGCCCACAAGAGCAACTCCTTTGATCGCAGTGGCTCAACCCCCCTTCTTCATCCAAACATCTTGACCTTTTCAATACACATCTAAACACTATGCGCATCATTCTCTTTACCGGAAAAGGTGGCGTTGGTAAAACTACCATCAGCGCCGCCACAGCCCTACGTTGTTCTGAACTTGGCCACCGCACCATCGTCGTTTCCACTGATCCCGCCCACTCTTTGGGCGATAGCTTTGATCAACGCATCGGCCCCGAACCAAAACAACTGGCACCCAAACTGTGGGGCCAGGAAATCGACCTTTTGCATCAAATGGAGCGCCATTGGGGAAAGGTGCAAGAATATCTGGCGGCACTGTTTGCCTGGCGGGGCATGGATGGCCTCGTCGCAGAAGAAACCAGTATCCTTCCTGGCATGGAAGAATTGGCCTGCCTCATGCAAATTGCATATCTGGCCGAATCCGGCGACTACGACACCGTAGTCGTGGACATGGCACCCACCGGTGCTACCCTACAATTGCTTGCCTTTCCAGAAATGGCTGCCTGGTATATCGAGAAAATCTTCCCCTTTGAGCGCAAGGCCATGAAAATTGCCCGCCCTTTGATGCGTAGCGTGACCGATATGCCGCTCCCTGAGGAAGACCTCTTCGATGCAGTCGAAGACCTGGTGAAAGACCTCAACCGCCTCGAACGGTTGGTGACTAATCCCGACATCAGTAGTGTGCGTCTCGTTCTCAATCCGGAAAAAATGGTGATCAAAGAGGCACAACGTGCTTTCACCTACCTCAACCTCTACAATCTCCCTACTGATGCCATCATTAGCAACCGTTACATCCCAGACGAGGTAACAGACGTCTATTTCACGGCCTGGAAAGAAAGCCAGCGACGCTATGCCGAACTCATCGCCCAATCCTTCGACCCCCTCCCCATCTTCAGAGTCCCCTTCCTGGAAAAAGAGGTGGTAGGCTACGAGACGTTGCGTCGCGTAGCAGACGCCGTCTATGACGACAAAGACCCGACGACAATATTTTACCGCGGTAGGGCCCAACAAGTGGTTAAGGACGGCGACGATTACCTACTGCTGTTACCCTTGCCTTTGCTTGATAAACGTGATGTGCAACTCCATCGTGGTATTCATGACGAGCTAATCGTGCGTATCGGTAATTGGAAACGGCATATCAGTTTGCCCCAATCGCTGATTAGCCGCCAAGTTGCCGGTGCCAAATATCAGGAGAACATGTTGGCCATTCGTTTCAAGACACGTTCAAACAATCCGGGGTGATCGAATACGATCAACACGAGGATGCCTCCACCTTTTCCTGAAAATCCTTTAGACGTGGGCCCATGTGTAACCGGCGCAGGTCTGTATCCCTAACTTCGAACCATAACACAGGATGATCGGCACAGTAGGGATTATATTGCACCGCCTCGGCAAAGCTTTCGAAGCGGTCGGGAAAGAGTGTATCATTGGAAATGACCCGCCAGGCACCCTCATGGTAGAACACACAAAGGACGTGCGCGGCGTGAAATAACGGTGCTTCTTGGAAAGAAAAAGGGTCCAAAATTACCGTGACAAGATAGATTTGCGAGGGATCGGGCAGCAGATATTCGAGATTATAGGCCGAAAACAGAGCCAATCCATCGCAATCCTTCTCGAAAACACCTTTTTTACGATAACGTGCGGCGATTATTTCACGATTATAAAAGGTATCAAAAAGCCCCCACAGGGGATCGGAGGTCCAGCAGACGTGCTTAGGGAGCCATTCTCCATATTCATCCAGATTATGCCACGACACCTCGTAGCTAGGCCAGGGGGCCTTGCGCCGAAAGAAATTGACGAACCGCGAAAGCGCAATCTTACCCCAAGCAAACCAGGCTGCCAACAAATACTGATACCCTGCCCGAACGATGCGTTTGGGCAGGGAGAGTGAGCTTGGGATCAGTTGCTCACGCATCGCGCTCCTGCTTTATTCTTGTGCTATCTGGCTGCGAAACCAGGCGATGGTGCGTTCTAATCCTTGTTCGAGATCGATCGTAGTATCCCAACCTAAAACAGTGCGGGCTTTTGTGATGTCAGGTTGTCGTACTTTAGGGTCGTCTTTGGGTAAGGGCTTGAAGACGATACCCGCCTTGTTGCCCGTAATCTGATTCACCAATTCCGCCAATTCTAGCATCGAGGTCTCTCGCGTGTTGCCGATATTGACGGGGCCAGGTTCATCCGACATGAGTAGCCGGAAAAAGCCCTCAATCTCATCGCTGACAAAACAGAATGAACGCGTCTGCGAACCATCTCCATACACCGTCAGGGGCTGGCCGCGCAAGGCTTGACTGACAAAATTGGGGATGACACGACCATCATCGAGACGCATGCGAGGACCGTAAGTGTTGAAAATCCGTACGATACGTGTGTCGAGACCATGGGCACGGCGATAAGCCATGGTGATGGCCTCCGCGAAGCGTTTCGACTCATCATAGACCCCGCGCACACCAATGGGATTTACGTTGCCCCAATAGCTTTCCGGCTGCGGATGCACGAGGGGATCACCGTACACTTCGGAGGTGGAGGCGAGAAGAAAACGGGCGTGATGAGCAAGGGCGAGGCCGAGGGCGTTGTGGGTACCGAGGGAATTAACTTTGAGGATGGGAATAGGAATGGCGGGGAAATCTTTGGGACTGGCCGGAGAAGCAAAGTGAAGGACCGCATCCACAGAAAAGGGTACATGGATATGGAGCGTCACATCATGTTTGATAAATTGAAAATGAGGATTGCCGTAATGATGCGCAATATTTTCTAAATTGCCGGTGATGAGATTGTCGATCACAGTGACATCATGGCCTTCGGCAAGAAAGCGGTCGGTGAGATGTGAGCCAAGAAAACCGGCACCACCGGTTATGAGAACATGCATAACAAATCCTTTGTCAGAGCAGAGCGACTGAGCAAAAGCTCATCGGTAAGAAACAAACATTGGGCTGAAACCGCCGTAGTCCGGATGACCTCGAGGCGAGGGCCCGCAACCAGGGACATTCGCAACGTGTCGGGTCAGCACTATTGATGAAGTAATAAAATCTTTGCAATCATGAAGGGGCTTGCCATTTACACAAGATGGAAACCCTGTAAACCTGGCCATTCAGCACACGGGTTCGTGATTGTCTAAGCATAGCAGCATGGTCGCTGTGTGGCAAGGCTGTGCAAGTATAAATCGAGGTTACGGTGCTGCTTCTGGTCTGGTCTGGCGCTGCGCCAATGCTACGACCAAGAAAGAAAGAATGCTGAGATCGGCGAGAAAAATGGAGTTGTCGATCAAGCCGTGGGCCATACCGGCAACAAAACCTACCAGCAACCCTCCCCAGATACGGCGAGAAGGTGGATGCTGTTTCCAAGCCCGTTGCCATTGCTGCACCCCCAAGAATATCGTCTGCCCCAGCATCCACATCCCTGCTACAAAGCCAAACATGCCCAAACGCGTGAGTAAGTCGAGCATGAGATTGTGAGGATGGCTCAGATTGAGTTCTTCCCAGGCAGAAGGCAAAGCATAGAAGCTGCGGTAAGCGTAGAGAAAATTGTCGGGTCCAACACCAAATAAGGGATGATCGAGCCACATCCGCCAGGCGCTTTGCCACAATTGCAAGCGTAAAAAGGTCGTGCCACCGCGCGTGTTGAGCAAGTCACGAAAACGCTCGGTGCCAAGAAAGGGGAGCAAGGCCAGAGTACCGAGGATGAATAAGGCCAGCACGGGCCAGCGTAAGCGTTTTTCGAGCAGTGCCAGCAGCAAAAGAGCAGTGGGCATGCTGACGAGCAGCAAGCCTTTGCTAAATGTGAGAAAGGCAACGACACTGGCGAGGATAAAGGTGAGCGCGTACAGACCTCGCCGCCAAGACAAGTTTTTTTGGGTAGAAGCACCGAAACCCAGGAAAGTGATCATGAGCAGCAAGGGCCATATTCGCCCTAAATAAAGGGCAAGGTTGTTGGGAGAGCCGTAAAGGGCACTGATACGAGGCACCCCTTCCACAAAGATAGCCTGACCCAGCCACCATTGCCGCAAGCCCAAGAGACTGAGAACGAGGGCACTGAGAACGAGAGCGTCGGCCAGGGGTTGGAGCGAAAGAGGTTGGGAGGGATGTAGACGTGTGATAAAGAAGTAAAAAAGAATGGGCGTAAGCAAGGTGATGCGCCAATCGTACAGGGCAAAACCGAAGTGCTGTGCCCCCAGGGTAGCAAGAGCGCCGATCAACAATAAGCCAAAGACCGGCCAGTCGAGACGACGAAAGGTCTGGCGCAGGGCAAAAGAAGCTGGGCGAGCTGGATGGCTCTGTAAAGCATGGATACCCCAACGAAAGACGGCAAGTGCCATGGCCAGCCAAATCAAAAGCTCATGCAGAGGCAGACCGATGGGCCCCAGAATTTTCGGTCGAGTGTAGAAAGGGAGGGCCAGCAAGACAAGAAAGGGGGCAACTTCCAAACGCAAGGCCAGGAGCAAGGCCAAACCAATTCCCGCCAATAGACTCAACCCCAAACCGGGCGCGAAATAGAATGCCAGCAATAAGACGAGGGCCAGGGGATAATGCCAGGCCGGATGCCAGCGCCTGTAACGAGCGGAAGTGTGGCTCCAGATTTGATCGATCTTGGACAAAAACCGCTGTCCATCTGCGCACTGCCATTGGCGCCACCACTGCCAGCTGATTACGAGCAGTATCGCCAGCAAGAGACCGGTCAGAGGCCAAAAGGGCCACGGTCGCGGCCAGGGCTGATCGAGGATGATGAAATTGCGCAGGGGCCATTGCCCCCAACCTCCCGAGACCTGCAAACGCAGCTCATGGATGCCCGGCCCAGCTTTGCGTAACAGCGGTACGGTTGCAACCTTGTTCTCAGGATCGTACAGCAGCAGATAGGCGTTCCCCTCCTTGTCTTTGGGCAGAGCAGCTGCAGGCTTACCGTCGATCCAGACCCGGATCACGCCCCAGTAAGGGCCACGCTGCAAGCGGAGAGCCAATGCCTCGCCCTGCCAGCGCAGGGTAAGTTCGGCGCTCTCGCCGGCAGGATCCGCGGCGAGGGGGCTCAGGCGCCATTGCGCCGGGGCATAGTTAATGAGGGAGATCGTGACGGGCCAGGAGCCGATGCCGGCTACCTGTGCCGGCTCCAGAGCATTGAGGCTATTTCCCAACTGCGTCAATTGTCCCGCGGCGTTGCGCTGCACAAAGCCTTGCCGCAAAGGATTGTCGGTGGGATTGCGCATGTATTCGGCCCAGGCCATAGCTCCGGCCCAAGGCCATCTCTCCTGGACCCAATTCCAGCCAGTTTGCACGTAGCCGGCCCGTTGCTGGAGAGAAACCTGACCCCACGGCGAATCTGCTATCCCACCTTCGACTGCTGCCCACCACCCCCACGCAGTGATCCACACCGCTTTATCGCCATCACCCTGAGCCACCATAATCTGGCGAAGCAGCTCGGGGCGACGAAAGTTGAGCTGGTCGGGTGCCGGTTCTGCGCTGGGAGGTAGCTCGAAACCGTAAGCATTGGCGCCAATAGCGTCGAACCATGCTGCCGCTCCTTTTTGATAAAGCTGGCGAAGGTAGTCGAGATCGGAGAGATTGGCGCCATCACGGGCGGTGGTCGGAGCCAGGGTCGCGAGGATGATCGTAGCATCAGGATCGACCTGGCGAATACTGAGAGCAGCTTCGCGTAAAAGCTGAGTATAAGCCTGGGCATCTACCCAGCGCGCCCCCCAATGTGGGGCAATGTTCGGTTCATCCCAGATTTGATAGAACCGCACCTGGCCTTGGACCCGTTTCGCCACCTCCTGGGCGAAATGACCAAAATCTCGCACATCGTGGGGAGGAGCGAGGGGATTATCGGCGTCCGCCGCTGCTCGCGCCCAGGCAGGGCTGCCATCCAAGAGAAGGAGTATGTTCACATCCGCGCTTCTGGCTGCATCCAGAGCACTATCTAATCCCTGCCATTGCCACAACCCTGCTTCGGGTTCGATTTCATCCCAGGGAAGGCGGAGACGAATCCAGCGATGGCCATCGCCAGCAGCGAGGGTGATTCTGTTGGCGATCTCGGCTGCTGTCAGCCCTGCCAAATCGATGTTGGCCATGCGCTGGCCATGGCTGGCAGCTGGAGAAGGTGGGATAGCAGGAGCCTGCCGGCGCTGTGCCACCAGGGCATTTGTCGCCAAGCCAACAATTACAAGAATGGCCGCGAAGGTGAGGAGAATGAGTTTCCGCATAGGCGTTCCGATCCGACACAAAGAGCGTTCGGATCGTAGCACAGTGGGAGAAGAACGGCAATTATAAATCCTGGCGGATAGCGAGAAAGAGGGATTATGGCAGGCCACCGAATCGAAATCGGCAAGCGCCTTCGTAAATCGGACACAGATTCGTATCAATGTAGACCCGCTGCATAGTAACCCCGTAGACCCACAGCACAGTAAACCAGTAAACCAGGCCGGGTGTGGGCGAAGCCGCC
>JAADFV010000101.1 GCA_013152695.1 Chloroflexota bacterium
CGGGTGGCCACCCACCACCGACGTTCGCCTTACCATCACCTTCCGGGCGTTAGCCACATCCATGATGCGGCGCAGTACAAGGCGCCTTCCCCTCTTTCGATCGCCCTGGTTTGGAGGAGCTCCTGCAACATACGTGCGACGCGCCTGCGAGGTGTGTCGCACATTTGCCGAGGTTATTGGTCTGTAAATGTGATGAGCGTGGCCGGAGGCATGGATGGCAGGCAAATAATTTTTATGAAAGGTTTCATAAAAATTTGACATTTACTCTCCTGCCTCGTATAATCCGCACGGTTGATAGCGCCAGATCAGCCGCGCGCCCTCTGGCGTTTTTTTCATCCACACGCACACCCTTATGCTTAACCCATCTGAGTAACTAACAAAAAGATTTTGAAACCCGGTTCTAAGAACTCCCCTAGGTTGGACAAGCTCTTTTTGCAGTAGATTGCTTAATATAGTCTTGTTGGAAGGTATTTCTTATGCGCATTGTCTTAATCAATCCCCGTTTTCGTCTCCCCATTGACACTCGCACCACGCCTCATCTCGGCCTGGCTTACCTGGCCGCGGTTTCCGAGCGTCGTGGTGATGAAGTACGCATCTTTGATGCCGACGTCGAAGAGCAGTCACTGGCTGAATTCATCAAGGACTTTCGCCCTCACGTAGTGGGCATCACGGCCAATACACCCCAGGTGAAACAGGCCTGGCGGCATGCTGCCCAGATCAAAGCTGTACATGATGTTCCGGTCGTGGTCGGCGGCCCCCATCCCAGCGTCGAAAGTGAAGACCTGGATTTCGAATCAGCCAAGAGCCCTGCAGTCGATATGGTCGTACGAGGCGAGGGGGAAGAGACCTGGATTGAGATTTGTGATCGGATTGAGGATTTCATGCGGGATCAGCCCGATTTTTCCACGGCGGCCCTCATGGACCCCGCCAAAGGGATATGGGATGATGTCTTGGGCCTGACTTATAAAACGTCTGATGGGGAACTGCATCGCAACATGGGTCGACCTGCTATTGCCGATCTCGATAGCCTGCCCTGGCCTGCATACCATCTTTTCAACATGGAGAAATACACCAACTTGCAGCCCGCCACCGACAAAGTGGATGGCTCCAAGAGTTTTAGTATTCTCACCAGTCGTGGCTGCCCTTATCGCTGCGTCTTCTGTTCCCAGTCGATCATGCCGGTCAAGTGGCGCAGCCGCACTCCCGAAAATGTCTTGGCTGAATGGAAACATCTGGTAGAGGACCTGGGGGCTGAAGAAATCGGTGTTTTGGATGATAGCGCTAACATTCGCAAAAAGCGTCTCTACCAATTGGCCGATATGCTTATCGAGAACAATCTCAATCATGTTCCCTGGATTTTCGTCAATGGTATTCGTGCCAATTTGGTTGACCGTGAATTGATGAAGAAGCTCAAGGAGGCGGGATTACGCCGTACCGCCTTTGGCGTCGAAACGGGTAATCCTGAAATTTTGCAAGCTATCGACAAAAACATCGACCTCGATACCATCCGCAATGCTTTCAAAATCTGTAAAGAAGTCGGCCTGGAAACGATTGCCTTTATGATTATCGGCCTGCCGGGTGAAACCCGTGAAACAATGCAAGACACGATCAACTTCGCTATTGAATTGGATCCGTTGATTGCCAACTTCAGCATGATGACACCTTATCCCGGCACCAAAGTATGGGCTCAGGTTAAGAGGCATGGGCGTATGTTGATTCAGGATTGGGAAGATTATGTCTTTTTTGAGCAAAAGGCACGTTATGAGATGGGTGAGATGACGGCGGAGCTGGTCGAAGAGATGTATCGTAAAGCGTACCGGCAATTTTACCTGCGCCCAGGCCCAATCTGGCGCAGGGTAAAAACAACCGATTTTTGGCTGAATTTACCGCGAAATATCCGTATTGCGATGCGTACCTTTGTGCCAAAGGCGGAGAAAACCGCTCTCAAAAAGAAAATCGAAGCTGAAGCGCGATCTTGAGCTCTGACAAGAAAGTGACAAGGCTGAGCAGGATGACAAAACTGTCATGAATTCGTTTTTCTTTTTCAAGCGGAATTCATCTGCACGTGCTAGCATAAACTGAACCAACTCTGCCTTGCGTCTGAGCCAAATTCAACTTTGCCGGCGCCACGAAATTACGACAGGAGGACTGCAAGCATGAAAATTGCCTTTATCGGTCCCAAATGGAACGAAATGGTCAATGCCTATCCCTCATTGGGGTTGGGATATTTGGCGGCTGTAAGCGAACAAGAAGGTCATGAAGCACGTATCTTCGACTTTGGCCTACATCCCGAACGCCCTTTGTCCGAGGAAGTGCAGGATGTAATCGACTACCGGCCCGATCTCATCGCCTTTACTTCCATGACCACCAGCTTTGCCAGCGTGGAAGAGACCGCGGCCATGCTCAAAGACGCCCTGGGTGTCACGACCATTATCGGTGGCCCACATGCCACCACCCTACCCCAACTCACCTTAGAAAATCCCAACTTCGATTACCTCATTTATGGCGAGGGAGAAGAAGTTTTTCGCGATTTCATTCGTGCTCTCGACAATCACACCCACACCTGGGAAGGTATGACCGGCCTCTGGTACAAACAAGATGGCCACGTGATCAACGGCGGCGAACGTCGCCTTATTTCCGATCTCGATGCTCTCCCTTACCCCGCCCGCCATCTCTTCCAGCTCGAGCAATATCCGCTCTACGCCCCTAACGGCGAGCAGATGGTCACGGTGCTGAGTAGTCGCGGCTGTCCCTACAACTGTTCCTTCTGTTTCAAGGGCATTGTGGGACGAACCTATCGGCAGCGTAGCCCCGAAAACATCGCCGATGAGCTGGAAACCATCATGCATCAATATGGGGTACGCAATTTCTACTTCATCGACGATCTTTTCACCATCGATGTACGTCGTCTCGATCAGATTCTCGATCACTTTATCCAACGTAACATGGACATCCGCTGGCGCTGTCTGGCCCGTGTTGACCGTGTCAATCCGGAACTTTTGCGGAAAATGTACAAGGCGGGGTGTAGACAGATTCACTACGGCATCGAAAGTGGCAACGAAGAGGTGCTCAAACGTACGGCCAAACATATTCGTCTCGATCAGGTACGGGAAGCAGTACGCTGGACGGAAGAAGCAGGCATTCATAGCAAGGGCTATTTCATACTCGGTCTCCCCGGCGATACGGAAGAAACCATCGAAGAAACGATCGAATTCGCGGCCAGTCTCGATCTGAGCGAAGCCATGTTCAGTATCGCCACACCGATGCCCGGAACACAGCTCTGGAACGAGCTCTTGCGTAAACATCCCGAAACCGAGTACAATGCCGATTTCACCAAGAGCTATTATTACAATAGCTACACTTCTGAAATCGCTCCCTTCATGAATGTTTCCGATGTAGATGACGAAGTCCTCAGTGGCTACACGATCAAGGCCCGTGAACGTTTCATCGAAGAGAAAAAACGACGCCTGTATCGACGTAGTTTCGGCGATACCACCGGTGACCTGCTGTGGAACGTAGCACGCCTGACCCCTATCCGTAAAATCGGCAGCACTTTGGTCAAGATAGGATTATTCGACAACTTCAGGCGTACAAAGAGCGCCTTCTTCGGCTCCATTTCTTGGAGCTAGCCCTCGTAAGGACTGAAAATGGCACCGCAACCTTTAACCATTCAGGAAAAGATACGCAATAAATCACGAATTTATCGGCGACGCGTCATGGGGCCAATCAAATGGTTGGCTTACGAAACCGGCCAAACCCGCTTCGTACCTGCCCCTGACCGCATGTACATCGAAACGACCAACATCTGCAATCTCAACTGCATCATGTGCCCCACCGGTCGGGGAGAAATCACCCGCCCTCATGGTTTCATGAAATGGGAAGTCTTCAAACAAATCGTGGATGAAATGGCGCCTCATGTCAAGGCCACCACCCTTCACATTTGGGGAGAACCCCTTCTGCACAAACGTATCTATGACATGGTGGACTATTGCCGGGAAAAGGGATTACGCTCGGAGATTAGTACCAATGCTACCCTCCTTACTCCCGAGCGCTCGCAGCGCCTACTCGATGCCGGGCTCAACGTCATTTACCTCTGTCAGGATGGAATTCGGCCCGAGACCTACGAAAACGTGCGCGTGAACGCCGATTTCGAAAAAACCAACGCCAATATCCGTCATTTTGTTGAGCTCAAGCATCAGGGCGGGTACGACACCTTTGTCAACTTGCAAATCATCGAGATGGAAAATACCAAAGAGGATACGGTTGAGTTCGTCGAATATTGGCGTGATATCCCGGGCGTCGATCTGGTTCACGTCAAGCCCTTCGACTCCTGGGGCGATCAGATCGAAGAAATCAGTGCTTTACGGCTCGAACAAGAGCAGCAACTCCCCTCGCGCTTCGCTTGTCCCAACCTCTGGTACCATGTCCACATCTACTGGGATGGTTCCATTGCCATGTGTGATCGCGACTTCAACCTGGACTATGATCTGGGGAATGTCATCGATGAAGATGGCATCGTGCGGGTGATGAAGAATTGGAACGGCCCCAAAATGCAGGAATTACGTCGCCTTCATCTGCAAGGGCGCTATGACGAGGTTTCTCCTTGCAACACCTGCAGCGAATGGGCCTGGTGGAAACCCACCCTTTCTGCTGGTTTTGGTAACCGTCCCGTGCAGGAACAATTCAGTGGGCAGGCCGTACGCGCGAGCAACAATGGTCATGAGGCCCCCACCCCCGCTGAACTCGTCATTCCTGAAGAAAGCCATCATGGCAGTAGTCAATAGCACGGAGTCGCATTAATGGCATTTCTTTTTTCACGTAAGACAAGAAAATCCAATATTCTCTGGCTTGACCTGGGTGATTTAGGCGACTTGGTGCATCCAAACGGCCCTCACGAACAGTGGCAGGATCACGGTCTGGGCTTGCTGCGCACGATTTTGCAAAAAAACGGCATCGAAACCGATATTGCTTCGACCCGAGCCGTCACCTCATGGGAACAACTGAAACCGCAGATTGCCGGTTATGATATGCTGCTCATGAACGTACGCAGCTACACCTTTCCGCCCGCCCTGAAAGCAGCCAAGCTCTTCAAACAACTGAATCCCAACAGCCTCATTCTCGTAGGCGGCATGCATGCCACCGTCGCCCCTGACGAGATGCAAGCTATACCGGAGCTCGATAAAATCTGCATGGGTGCGGGAGAAAAGGTCATTGTCGATCTGGTGCGCAATCCTGATTCTTTTCCGCGCCTTTTCGCGGGTGAAAGCGCCAAATCTATGTCGGAATGGCCCATGATCGACCGTGAGCTCTGGCCCAAACCGGCCGGGGGCTGGCGCATGAAGCGTCGCTGGAAATGGCGCTGGCCTATGGAGCCAGAATGTGGCTGGGGTCCAGGCCCGGTGGCAACCATCCTTACCAGCCGTGTGTGCCCCTGGCAGTGTGTCTTTTGTAATGAAAGCTCGTACATCGAAAATATGGGACGCCGCTCCGTCGATCAGGTCATCGATGAATTGAATTTCCTCGATCGCAAATATGGCGTTGGCTCTGTGGTCATCCACGACTCCATGTTCTTCCAACAACCCCGTTGGCTGGAAGAATGGCTGGAAAAATACCCGCGCAAGACCAAGCGCTGGACCTATTGGGCAGCAGGACGGGCCGATACCGTGCGCCAATGGCCCGAACTATTCGAAGCCCTCGTACGAGAAACCAACTGGCGTACCATCTCCATCGGTTTCGAATCAGGCAGCGACCGCATCTTGAAGCTGCTCAACAAAGAATCCAACGAAGAAGATAACTACTTCACCATCGATTTGGTCAATCGCCTGGGCGACGAGCTCGAAGCCAAAGGCGAACAACCCCCTGTGTTCTGGTCCAACATCATGTTGGGCATCCCCGGTGAAAGCCACGAAGACGCCTTCAAAACCATGCGCATGCTCAAACGCATGAAGCGCGTCATGCCTTCGATTTCCTTTTACGCCCCTTATCCCGGCTCTGCCCTGGGCTATCAGCTCATCGCTGAGGGCAAAAGCCTCATGTCGAAAGACAATTATCACCGCTTCCCCGACGAGGAAAAGGTGAAAGGAGTGGATTATCAATTCTATCGCGATATGCTAGCCGGCAAATACGATGACGAAATCAACAAAGGCTTGCAAACCATTCGTCACGGCGCCGATCTCTACGAAGACGCTCTTGTCAAGGCTTAGCACCTTCTGTCTGATAAAATCATGAGTAGTTTCAGCAATCCCCACTACATGTACCTCTTCGAACTCAAAAACGGAAAGCAAAAACTTGCCTATGGCGAATCTCCCGAAGATGCCCTAGATATCCTGCGAATCCGTCTCAGTGAAGAGGAGATGGCCAACATCCTTCCCGACCGCTACATCAAAATCAGTCAGCGTCAACTACAAAAATATGTCCATAACTTAGGATAAGTTACATCGCTCCCACCTTTATTTTTTATGACTATTCGCACAATTTACCTCATCCAACCCGGTCGTGATGGCGCCTTTTTGGGCCGGGCCACAATGGCCCCCTACACTTTGATGCGCCTGGCTTCTTTGGTGCCTGATTCTATTCCTGTTGAAATCATCGACGAAGATTTGAAGAAAATTCCCTTCGAGGCCATGGGCCCCGGCGATCTCGTCGGCATTACGGCCAAAACCTTGCAGATCGAACGTGCCCGCTGGATCACCAAACGTGCTCATGCGCAAGGAGCCACGGTCGTGGTGGGGGGTACACACGCCACTCTCGCTCCGGATGAGGTAGCTGTTTGGGCGGATAGTATCGCCGTGGGAGAAGCCTACCGCACCTGGCCGCAAATGATCGCTGATTTTGATCGCGGTGCCTTGCAGCCCCGCTATGTGGACGAAGAATGGGTGCCACTGGATGATCTCGTCCCACTCAGCGATCGTGTCTTGCAACAGGTTAATGAGACCAAGAACTATTGGACACCCTACATGGAAATTACCCGCGGCTGTCCCCGGAATTGTACCTTCTGCACGGCAATTCGTGTATCGGGGCGGGTGATGCGTCTGCGGCCCGTCGATCAGGTTGTGGCCGAAATCGAACGTCGCGGCATCAAGCGCTTTTTCCTTACTGATGACAATTTTGGTCTCAACTTCCGCCTTTATCCCGAGTACATGGAAGAGCTCTTCAAGGCGCTACGTAAACTGCCATTACAGGGCTGGACATGCCAGGCCGAACAACTGGTAGCCGAGCATCCGGATTTGCTCAAATTAGCGCGGGAAGCTCATCTCGATAAGCTTTTCATAGGCTTTGAAAGTTCCAATCCTGATAATCGTCGCGCCATGGGCGGCAAAGCGAAAGGAAACATCGAACACTACCGAACAGTTATCGACCGTGTTCATGATGCCGGGATCGGCGTGGTAGGACTTTTCGTATTCGGCTTCGATGGAGACCCGGCAATTTTCCAGCACACTTATGATTTTATCCGTAATAGCGGCCTCGATGGTGTAAGTATCACCATCCTCACACCCTACGTAGGCACACCCCAGCGGCAACAATGGATCGAAGAAAACCGCCTCATCCCCGATGTCCCCTGGTCTTTGTATGACACCAGCCATGTGACCTACTATCCCGCGCAGATGACGCCGCAAGAGCTGGCCGCAGGCTACGACTGGTTGGCGCGCAAACTGTATGGCTGGCCCGGCATTGCCAAACGCGGCCTACGCAACCTGTTGCGCCAACCCCTACGCGCCTGGCCGCGCAAGGCCTTTGCCAGCTTTAGCACCGATTACGGCTATCGTCGTGAATGTGCCCATCGCGACTGGGTGCCTGATGAAGACGGGATCGGCTTTGCCGTACCGGGTAACACACGCAAAGGTATCGTCAGTGCCCTCTCATGAACGCAGCCACAGCGCGAAAACTCCCCAATCAATTGATAAAAACCACTTGTATTGATCTCTCTCAAATCCTATGCGCGTCATTCTAGCAAGTCCTGAAGCCAAAGTTTGGTCTTCTCGTAAACATATTCCCCTCGGCCTGGGCTACCTCGCCGCGGTTTTGCGCGAAGCAGGCCATGATGTCATGATTTACGATGCTGCGATCGAAGACGCGCCCGTCACCGCTTACATCGACAAAGCGGCAAGCGAAGGTAGACCTTACAGCTTCATTGGCATTACCGCCGCCACACCTCTGATCGAATATGCCTGGGAAATGGCAGAAATTGCCAAGAGTCGTGGCCTCATTACCATTCTTGGCGGCCCCCACCTCACCATCATGCCCGCCGAGTCTCTGGGTCCCGAGCATCCCTATGTCGATTACACCTTCAAAGGCGAGGCCGAGCACGGCATCGTCGAATTTGCCGATGCTTTAGCCAAAGGTGAAAAGCCTGAAGATCGCGAGATTCCCGGCCTCAATTACCGGCGCAACGGCGAAATTTTCGTTTCGCCCGTCTCGCCTATCATCGAAGACCTGGATAGCCTGCCCTTCCCTGCCCACGATCTCTTCAAAATCGACCATTACACCAACCTCCAGCCCCTCACGGACGGACTAGACCCTCACGCCCGTAGCTTCACCCTCCTCACCAGCCGCGGTTGCCCCTACCAGTGTATCTTTTGCTCGAAACCGGTCACCGGCAACACCTGGCGCGGCCGCAGTGTCGAAAACGTGATTGCCGAGTGGAAGTGGTTGGTGCAAGACCTGCATGCCACGGAAATTGGTGTCACAGATGATATTTGGAATTTGAAGTTGCCGCGGGCGAAAGAGTTGTGCCGGCAACTGGTGGCACAGGG
>JAADFV010000102.1:0-7408 GCA_013152695.1 Chloroflexota bacterium
AGAAATGCCCGCGAGATCCCCATTACCATGATCGAATCGGGGCCGGCCAGCGGCGTTTGGGGGGCAGCGATTCTGGGCCACTTGATCGGTGAATCTGAGGTGATTGCCCTGGATATTGGGGGGACGACGGCCAAGTGCGGGCTCATTACCGATGGCCAGGTCAAGCTGAACACCAACTACATGGTCGAGCAGACCGAGGTCTTTGCCGGCTATCCGGCCATGGTGCCGGTGGTCGATCTGGTCGAAATCGGGCAAGGGGGCGGCTCCATTGCCTGGCTCGATGAATTCGAACGGCTGCATGTGGGCCCACAAAGCGCCGGCGCCGATCCGGGCCCGGTTTCCTACGGCAAAGGAGGCACTCACGCCACCACCACCGATGCCAACCTGGCCCTGGGCTGCATCAATCCCCATTATTTCTGCGGGGGCACCATCGTCGCCGACATGGAGGGCGTGAACAAAGCTCTGGACAAACTGGCGGTAAAGCTGAAGATCAGCCGTCAGGAAACAGGGCGCGGCATCGTTCGCCTGGCCAACAACAACATGGTCAACGCCATCAAACTGATCTCGGTCAATCGTGGCCACGATCCCCGAGATTTCACCCTGATTGCCTTTGGCGGCGGTGGCGGCATGCATGCCTGCACGCTGGCCGCCGAGTTGGGCATCAAAAAAGTGATTATTCCTCATCTCTCCGGCGTCTTCTCGGCCTGGGGGATGCTCCTCAGCGACCTGCGCCGCGACTATCTGCAAACCCAGATTGTCGAACTGACCACGCCCAGTGCAGCCCGGCAGATGAGCGAGGTCTTTGCCGCTCTCGAAGAGCGCGCTTATCGAGAATACGAAGCCGAACACATCGAACGTTCCCGGGTCAACTTCAAACGCTATGGTCGTTTTCGCTACCAAAACCAGGAACACTCCACGGAGATCGATCTCCCCGGCGGCCCGATCACGGAAGACATGTTAGGTGACATCATCGAGCATTTCCATGTGAACTATGAACGTGAGTACACCTATCGCCTGGAGGCACCGGTTGAACTCGTGACTTATCACCTCATCGCCATGGCTGAGGTGGATAAGCTTGAACCGCAAAAGCTGCCGTCGGGCAACGGTAAAATCGCCCAAGCGATCAAAGGCACCAGGGAAGTCGATTTTCTGGAAGCGGGGATTCATCAAGCGACTATTTATGATGGCGATGCCCTGAGCCCCGGGATGTGCTTTGTCGGTCCTGCCATCATCGAAGAAGCGGAAAGCACTGTCGTCATTCCGCCTGCTATGCCCTGCCAGATCGATGACTATGGCAACTATCAAATTTTGACTGCCCCGCAAGGAGGAAGCCATGAGTAAGCAATATGATCCGATTACCCTGGAAATCATTCAAAATTCGTTGCAGGCGGCAGCCGATGAGATGTTCGCCGCCCTGCGCCGCACGGCCATGAGCGCCATCATCTACGAAGTGTTGGACATGGGCACCGGCATCACCGACCGCAACGGCGAAATGGCCGGTTCAGGCGCCGGCATCCCCGGCTTTGTCGGCGTCCTCGACAAGACGGTGAAACGTATTCTGGCCAAATTCGACCAACCCGGCGACATCGAACCGGGAGATGTTTTCCTCACCAATGACCCTTACAACGGCGGCGTCACCCACTTGAACGACATGGTTCTCACCATGCCCGTGTTTGCAGATGGCGAGCTCGTGGCCTGGACAGCCAATATCGCCCACTGGAATGATGTGGGAGGGATGGTTCCCGGCAGCATGTCGACCGATGCCACGGAAATCTTCCAGGAAGGCATTATCTACCCGGGCGTCAAACTGATTACCGGTGGGAAACCGATTGCTTCGGTTTTCGACATCCTTACGGCCAACTGCCGCATGCCCGACTTCCTCACGGGCGATCTGTGGGCGGGCATCGCTTCCGTGCGCGTGGGGGAGCGTCGCATTCTGGAAATTGTCAACAAGTATGGCAAAGATGTCTTCCTGGCTGCCCTCGAGCAATATCTGGACTACGGCGAGCAGGTGAGCCTCAACGCCCTCAGGCATCTGCCCCATGGGGTCTATTCCCTGGCCGAAGAGCAAGACAACGGCCAGGTTTACAAAGTGACGGTAGAGATCAGGGATGATGAATTTATTGTCGACTTGAGCGACAATCCCGATCAGGATCCCGGCCCCTTCAATATGAGCGCCGATGACGCCATTGTCGCCTGCCAGATTGCTTTCAAGAACGTCACATCGCCGGGACGAATCGCCAACGGAGGAACCTTCCGGCCGTTGAAAGTCTTGCTCCGTCACGGCAGCGTATTTCACCCCAAGCATCCGGCGGCCATGGGAATTTATTATGAGATCAGTATCCGCTTGCACGATTTGATCATACGCTGTCTGGCGGGACATCTCCCCGAGCGCCTGCCGGCCGGGGGCTTTGCTTCTATCTGTGGCACGCTCTTTGGCGGCATTCATCCCGACACCGGCCGTCCCTACGCCGTGATCGAGCCGGAGTTGGGTGGTTGGGGAGGTTCCCCCAACGCCGATGGTATGCCGGGCCAATTCTCTGCTTTCCATGGCGAAACCTACAATTGCCCGGCCGAGATTGCCGAGGCCCGTTATGGCGTGACCGTAGATTACCTCAGCTTTCACGATGAGGAGGGGGGCGCAGGTTTGCACCGGGGCGGCAAAGGCGTGCGTATCGATTACCGCATCCGCTCTGACAATGCCTGGCTCACCGTCGCCTACACTCGCGACAAAGTGCCGCCCTGGCCTCTCAAGGGTGGACAACCCGGCTCGCGAAATCACGTTCTCATCCGCCGGGCCAGCGGCAAAAAGGAACGTTACGCGGTTGTCAGCGGGCTCACGCTCAACACTGATGATGTGATCCAGGTGATGACTGCCACTGGCGCAGGCTGGGGCGATCCCATGCAACGGGACTTGGCTCTGGTGAAAGAAGATCTCAAGAACGGTTACATCACCCAGGAACAGGCCGATGAGCATTACGGCCTGCGTAAACGCTCGGCTTGAAAGTTGAAAACATGTAGAAAGCACATTAGGGTGATGGCCGGCGCCGGAATCTACCCACGCGGGTATGCGCCGGCGCCGGCCATCGTCTCTTGAAGCAGACCGACTGAGCGTTTGCACACCGATAACGAAGGAGTGAGTACCATGGTGAAACTGACTGTGCTTTATAATTTGCCGCCCGGTGCAGATCATGAGGAATTCATCCGCTGGCGCACAACCGAGCATCAGGAAGAGAATATGTCGCTTCCTGGTGTGATCAAAAGCGATTTTTATGTGATTCAGGAAGCCTGGCAGCGCCACGGTCTGCCCTATCGCTATATGACCGAGGCCTACTTCCCTGACATGGAAACCTTTCGCGCCGCATTTTTCAACCCAGATTACCAAAAGGAACTGGCGCCGGCGTTGCAGCGGATCGCAGATCCTTTATTTTTGATTTCGGAGGAAGTGCTGAGTCAAGAGGCCGAATAGGGCGTCTCTTGGGAGCCATACACATGTTACGTCAGACTTTACTCGTCCTCTCGCACAGCAAGAGCCTGCAACGCCTCGTCAGTGAATTCTCTCCGGCGCGGCGGCTTGCAAGGCGATTTGTCGCTGGCGAACAGCAAGAAGAGGCACTGCGAGTGATCCAGCAATTGAACAAATCGGGGGCATTGGTAACCCTGGATTACCTCGGAGAACATGTCACAGAAGAACGGAGGGCGCGGGCCTACGTGGCGGAATATAAGGCGCTTCTGGCTGAAATCGCGCAGCAGAATCTGCAAAGTGGCGTTTCGTTAAAACTTTCGGCCATGGGATTGCACATCGACCCCGAGTTCTGTTATCAGAATGTATGTGAAGTAGTGGCAGTAGCTCGTGAGCAGCAACGCTTTGTCCGCATTGATATAGAGGAGTCGGAGTTGGTAGATATCACCCTGGAGATATACCGGCGATTACGTGAGACCTTCAGCAACGTGGGCATTGCATTACAGGCCTATCTCTTTCGTACCCGGGACGATCTCCAGGCTCTGCTCGATGAAGGCATCGCCGATGTCCGCCTGGTCAAGGGCGCATACGACGAACCAGATGATATCGCCTGGCAGGCGAGAGGCGACATTCAAAATAGCCTCATCGAGCTATCGCAAGCGCTGCTTTCACCGGCAGCAGTGGCCGCAGGAGCCCGGTTGGCTTTGGGTTCTCACGATGACGTTGTCTACAAGGCTGTGATTGCTTTCGCACATGCCCAAGGCATTGATCCACAGTGCTGGGAGATTCAGTTTCTCTACGGCATTCGCCGGGACGAGCTGGAACGCCTGCTGCAGGCGGGGCATCGCTTGCGGGTGTACGTTCCCTACGGCGCCTTATGGTATCCTTATTTTGTACGTCGACTGGCGGAACGTCCTGCCAATTTGCTCTTTTTCCTGCGAGCGCTGGCAGGCGCCTGAGCCCTGTGATAAAATATTGGGCACAAGGTATGGCGCCAACCCCCAGCAAGCCAGGGCCGCAATCATATCTTATCGTTTTCATGAGTCGGATCGCTTATGATAACCAACCCGCTATCGCCCTTACTGCTCTCCCCATACCATCTCGAAACGCCATGCTGCCGCCAACGCCCTCCGGCGCCTCCGAATCGCGTTGGCACAGGCGATTAACACCATGCCCCTATCTGTTGTGCCCTTATGAGTAGCTTGCAGCCACAAGCCGTTTCCCCCAATCCAGCCATCGACATGATCGCTATTCAGAGCCAGTTCTCGAGCAGCATTATCGAGAATATCAATGTCTGGCTCAATGTATTCGACCGCGATCTCAATATCGTGCTGTGGAATGCAACAGCAGAGAAGCTCAGTGGTTATTCGCGCCGGGATGTGTTGGGACATAATCATATCTGGGAGTGTCTTTATCCTGATGAAACCTACCGGAAAGCAGTGACTGCCCTGGCGACGGCCATGCTGACCAAAGATCGGTCGATGGAGAATATCGAAACGGAGATCTCGTGCAAAGATGGTCAGCTAAAGACTATTTCATGGCACTCCAAAAGTCTGACCGACGAACAGGGCAGGGTTTACGGGGCGATTACCTTTGGGTATGATATTACAGATCGGCGGCGCGCCAGGGAAGCTCTGCAAAAAGCAAATGATGAGTTATCCGTGTTGTATGATATTGCTTCAGTAGCCAGCGCTTCCAATGATCTACATACAATCCTGAATCATGCACTAGACCGTGTACTATCGGCGATGGAATGCAAAAAGGGCGCTGTTCATTTGCTACAAGGAAAAGAAGGCGTGCTACAGTTGGCTGTCCAGCGGGGTCTTGATCCTTCTATCGCCGCGCAGTTGGCCATGGTGCCAATCGAAGGGGGTCTGATTGGTCGGGTATTGAAACAGGGTGAACCTCTGATGGTGTCTGATCTGGCGAACGAGATTGACTATCTGAAGGCCGTCCCGCCCGCTCTTTTACACAGTTATTTGGGCGTTCCCATCCGCGCCAAAGGGAGGGTGTTGGGCGTGTTCAGTTTTTTGGGCAAGGCTGGACGGGAATTTCGGCCGGAGAAGGTGGCGCTGTTGACGTCTATCGCTGAACAGGTTGGCGTTGCAGTCGAAAACGCCCGTCTCTATCAACAGGCGGGCGACCTGGCAGTGGTCGCCGAACGGCAGCGCCTGGCCCGGGATCTGCATGATTCTGTCACGCAGTCACTGTACAGTCTCACACTCTTTGCCGAAACCGGGCGGCGGCTGATTCATCGCCGCGAATTGGATGCCGCTGAGCGCTATTTGCAGCGATTAAGCGAAACGGCTCAGTATGCGCTCAAAGAGATGCGGTTATTGGTGTATGAATTGCGGCCCTTGGCCTTGGAGCGGGACGGACTGCTGCAGACGCTACAAAAGCGGTTGGATGGGGTGGAAAGACGTGCTGGTGTCAAGGCGTATCTCATTGCCGACGCTGGCATCGAGCTGCCACTGGCCGTCGAGCGGGAACTCTATCACATTATTCAGGAAGCCCTGAACAATGCGCTCAAACATGCTGCGGCCACCACCGTCGTCGTAGAAATCGTGACGTCCCTTACCCAAGTTCACGCCAAGATTATCGATGATGGCGTCGGCTTTGTGTACAGCGAAGTGGTTGATCAGGGCGGCATGGGACTTGTGAGCATGCAGGAGCGCGCCACAAAACTGGGAGGCACAATCGGGATTATCTCCGAGCCAAAGGAGGGCACCAGCATATCGGTTGTGCTGGAGTTGGACGCCAGGCCTGAGTTGCAGCCGGTGCCCCAGCCCACTTCGGAAGTCAGCGAGGTGAAAGAAAGTGACTAAGATCATACGAATTCTAATCGCTGATGACCATGCCGTCGTGCGTGAGGGCCTGCGCTCTTTAATCAATACGGAATATGGGATGACGGTCGTGGATGAAGCGGCCAACGGATGGGAAGCGGTGCAGCGATTCCAGGCACTGCACCCTGACGTCATCCTCATGGATTTGGTGATGCCCGGGATGGATGGTATTCAAGCCATCAGAAAGATTACCCAGATCAACCCCAATGCGCGTATCCTCGCCCTTACCAGCTTTTCTGATGACGATAAAGTGTTGCCAGCCATCAAGGCCGGAGCCCTGGGGTATCTGCTCAAAGATTCCTCTCCCCAGGAATTATTGCAGGCTATTCGTCATGTCTACGAGGGCGAATCATCCCTTGATCCCAGCATCGCCCTCAAGTTGATACGTGAAATCAATCATCCTTCCAACGAATCGACAGCCCCGGATACGCTATCCGCCCGAGAGGTGGAGGTGCTCAAACTTGTGGCCCAAGGCATGAGCAACCAGGAGATCGCAGCTAAGCTTTGCATAAGCGAACGAACGGTACGAAATCATATGGGCAGTATTTTGAGCAAGCTCCATTTGGCCAACAGAACGCAAGCAGCTCTTTATGCGCTACGTAAAGGACTGGCAAATCTGCACCAATCTGATAGCGATGAGCGTGGATAGGCTGTAGCGCTGAAGGTGATGCACATCTCAATCCGAACGAGGAAAGAATGATACGGCTAACCCTCTTATACAATCTCAAACCCTACGTGGACGAAGAAGAGTTCCTGCGCTGGCGGATGGCAGAGCATCAGCGATTCATCCTATCGTTTCCGGGTATCATCGGCACCGATTTTGGCCACGTTCAGGGCTCTTGGCCCGACGGCGTCCAGGCACGCTACCGTTTCATGGCTACTTTCGACTGGGCAGATAGGGATAGTTTCGAGAAGGGGTTCTATGATGTGCGCTTTCAGGCCAATCTTCAAGACAAACTAACTGTGCTAAGCGATCCCATATTCCTGATTAGTGAGATTTTGGCACATAGCCCGGAGGATAGAGGGGTTGCAGAACAACTTTCGAACAAGGGAGATAAGGGAGTGCAACTGTGGTGAGGGCTCTCATGCGCCACCATTTTAC
>JAADFV010000102.1:7435-9421 GCA_013152695.1 Chloroflexota bacterium
GCTTAGCAAGCGTCTAGAAATTACCTTCTGTTTTGCTCTCGCTGACTGAAGTCAGGCTCTTCTGGCCTACGGCCAGGAGTCGGCCTTCGCCGACTCTCCATGGGGTGAAGATCGGACGGCGGAGGCCGACTTCCGGCGCAAAGCACCTAAAGAGCCCGAGCCTGCCCTCGAGCGCTGTGAAGGGTTCCCTCGGCCAGCGTCAGCCCTAAAAAGGAAAGTGATTCCTGGACGCCTACTAAGACTCCCGTATATGAAAGTTCCTCGTGCATTTCGTGAGGGTCCCGCTGTGACCTCCGGAGATGCGATTGAACCGACGTCTTGATGTCGACACGTTGTCAGAAGCCCAATGCTTCTATCAGCTTCCTTTCAATTTCGGCTAAGGTAATCAACCGTGCCCCCACTTCATCGGCCAATAAACGAACATCTTCTGTGAAACCCTCTCGTGCAAATAATACATACTCTATGTCCCAGCCTTCCCCTGTCTGCGGCATCCGTTGGCTGCGCTTCATGAGGTCCACCAACACCTTTCGCCCTATGAGCCTTTTACCCCATTTTGCCTCTCCTATCAGTAACTTGCGCTCTCGCTTACTCGCAGCTACTACATCCAACTGCACGCCCACGCCCCGATGACGTCTCCAATAGGCTCCCACCACCTCAGGATGAAAATCTAAGTCGTTCGTTACTGCCGCAGCTATCACCCATTCCCGGCACAATTCCTCAAACACATGTGTGCCCATGAATGCTCGCAAATCGGCCCTGATTTGATTATATGCTGCTTGTTCGTACCCTCGCTCAATGTTGGTGATATGAGGGACAATAAAGCGATAATAAAAACGCAAAAAATGATCTTTCACATAGTATCGACCTTGACGCCCACCGGGCCTTGAGAGGACAGGATACCCCCGCTCTACCAGCTCCAACTCTTGTAAAACCTTGAGATAGTGCCCCAAACTGCTCTCAACTACGCCGGCCATGCGCGCAATATCCTTCCATGTATGAAAACCACTGGCAATTGCTGATAGCACCGATTCATATACCTGCGGTTCCTGTAATTGCTCGTGCAGTATCAATGCGGGATCTGTGAGCACGATACTCCCGGGCGCAAGAAACTGCTCTTGCAGGGCCCGCGCAAATGTCGGCGCCCGAGCGAAAAGCTCCAGATACGCAGGCACACCTCCTGTTACTCCATAGATGGCAACCCGCTCGGCTGGCTCTCGCTCTGGAAATAACTCGATCAGGGCAGCATAGGGCAAGGGGCGTAGTCGCAATAATGATGTCGCCCTGCCGTAAAGCGGTGCTTGATATGAAAGTACTTCGCGTTCCATCATTCCCACTAAAGAACCGGTTAAGACCAGCCTGAGATGTAACTGGTGCGATAAATGATGATCCCAAGTCTTTTGCAAGACGCTGGTGATGGCCGCATTGTTCCTGATGAGGTATGTGAATTCGTCTAGCACAATGAGCTGCGGGGTTTCTGCCCGGGCCACTGCATCCGCCAGAAATCGAAACGCTGCTTCCCAATTAGTAAAACTAAAGTCTGCGCCTGTCGGTGTCACGCCAAATTGGGAGGCGTAGCGCAGAAGGGCGCCCGAAAAATCTCGAAGTTGATATGCCTCTCCGTGTGTCGTCGCAGTCCAATAGAATGCCTCTGGGATGCTCTGCTCTTCGATGAAGTATGATAGTAGGCGGGTCTTCCCAACACGTCTTCGTCCGAAAAGTATCATCAATCCGGCT
This sequence comes from Chloroflexota bacterium, assembly GCA_013152695.1. The sequence goes on from JAADFV010000102.1 coordinate 9,170, forward strand.
AAAGGCTGTTGCATAAATCGCTTTAGAGCCAAGAGCTCACGCCTTCGATCCACAAATTTCACTCGAATTACCTCTTGCAATTAAATAGTTTGCGCAATCATTGCATACACTAGTTTATTAGACAAACTATTTCTTGTCAACCCCCGTACTGAAAAGGGTGCGTCCCAGGAATTTGGGCGTAAGGTTGGAGGTGGCGCTGCGGCGCATCACGGATGCGCCGAGCGCTTCCTTTTTTCGTGTGTTGGCCGCATC
>JAADFV010000103.1 GCA_013152695.1 Chloroflexota bacterium
CGACTGGAAGTTGGGCTCTACAGGCCTGCGCCGTCCTTGTCGCGGTAAGTCCATCGCATCACGGATGCGATGGACGCGGCTGGCCTCCCACCACCGCCGTTCGCCCTACCATCACGTACCGGGCGTCAGACGCATCCGTGATGCGGCGCAATACCACACCGCAGGCAAGCCGTGTATGGACCGGTGAGATGCCCAGCGGCTGCTCTGAGGGCTGACTTTGCTAAGGTGTGTGATGGCAGAAAGTCGTTGTTGACAAGACGGGTGAGGCTGTGGTTGCCACCTGCGCGCAAAACCAAGCGATATTCTCAGGCGGTTGAGGGATGTAAGACCTTTTGATTTTGCTTATGCAGAGTAAAGAGAACAGCAGCAAAATAGCTGAAATAGGCGAGTACTTCCGTTAAAGAGGGGTTACCATTGTAGCCTAACAAAGACTTGAGGATGGTTCCCAGGACAGAGTTCTCATCGAGCAGATAGTTGATATCCCACACGTGTTCGATCACGGCAGGAATCCAGCCCACTTCGTTGAACTCGTGGACGCCATGCGCCACCAAACCAGCGGCAAAGAGCAACAGGAGCACACTAGAAACCTGGAAAAAACGCCGTAAATCAAGGCGTACCGTGGCCGTAAACAGAGCATACCCTAAAACGACAGCAGTGGCGAGACCAAGGAGAGCACCGATTAGCGTTGCCTGGGCGTTGGTGGTAAAGGTAGCCGCCGTCAAAAACAAGGCCAGCTCGATACCTTCTCGCAAGACGGCAAGGAAAACCATCAAAAACAAGGGTACGGCCGCGCTTTTTTGGATGGCCGAACGAATATCTGCCTCCAGTTTCTGCTGGAGAAAGCGGGCTTGCTGCCCCATCCAAAAGATCATCCAGGTAAGGATGGCGGCAGCTAAAAGCATGGTGGAGCCTTCGAAGACCATCTCTGCTTGACCTTGGAGGGAACTGCCAAGAAAGTAGAGCAGTAGGGCCCCGAAGAGGCTGATAAGGGCGGCACTGATCACACCCTTCCATACTATTTTTCCTAGATCAGAACGATCCAGTTTACGCAGAACACTAAAAAGAATACCGACGATTAAAGCAGCTTCGATGCCTTCACGAAGTGCTAATAAAAAGGCAGGGAACATGGGATATATCTCCTAAAATTTGGGGTAAAATTGGGGTGCAAGATGTCTGGGAGAGAAGAATTCAAGAGTCTTCCGGAGGAATGGCGTAGGAGGGAGGCAACTTGAGCACATAGGTACATTTCTCGGGGCCAGGACAGGTATTTTTGCGGAACAGACCACAACTGGCGCATTTCTCGATGTCATTTCCGTACGGCAGTTGCTTCAATAAGTACCCTTTTTGCACAAGGAATTGAATCATGCCCTCCAGGGCCTGGGGATCAATGTCCAAGCGCCGGCTCAGACTTTGCAGATCGATTGGCTGCTGGGCATTTCTGATTTCGGAAAGAATAGCTTGTAACATGATTCTTTGTCTGACTACAGGAACATTAGAAGAGCCGCAGGCCTCCCTGGAAAACGACTAAAGCCGCTAACCAGGCAATGGAGACTTGGAGTCCAACACTGGTGGCGGCCCAACGAACACCGAATTCCTGACGTTGGGCGGCAATGGTAGCAGCACAAGGAGTGTAGAGTAATACAAAAACCATAAATGCCAGGCCTGCCAGGGCGCCATGCCCTTGACTTGTCTTCTCAAAACTTTGCCGGACGGCTATTGCCAGCCCGGTAGTGTTCGCCGAGGTGTCTTCCTCGCCGAAGTGAATGCCAATGAGGGTAGGAAGTGCCTTCACGGTGTCCCATGTGGCATGAATAAAGCCGCGTACAGAAGATTGCAGGGCAGCAGACAAAGACGGTGAAGGTGTCTCTTCTTGACTATTATCGACATGATAAACCTGCGCCGAAGTGCTGATAATCACCTCTTTCGCCACGAGACCGCTGAGCAGAGCACTACTCATTTGCCAGTTTCCGAAGCCCAGTGGCTTGAAAATCGGCGTAAGTGTATTGGCGACAATGGCAAAAACACTGTCTTCGACATCTGTTTTTGTAAAATGCCCCTCTCCCTGAACAGGAATGGCCATCAGCAACCAGATGATGACACTAACCCAAATGATGATCTTTGCCGCCCCTTGCCAAAAAGTTTTGGTACGCAGTACCATTTCTCGCCACACATTGGGCAGAGAAGGCAGGCGGTAAGAAGGAAGTTCCATCAACAATCCCGTATCATCTTTCTGTTGGAAAAGAGACTTGCGCAGGATGAGCCCCACTAAAATTCCAATCAGGACACCAAGAAAATACATGGACAAAATCACGAGGCTACGATAACGTGGAAAAAAGATGGTGGCGATGAGAACATAGACAGGTAATCTTGCCCCACAACTCATGAAAGGAATCAAGAGACCTGTGAGGAGCCGGTCTTTCTCGTTTTCGAGGGTACGGGTGGCATACACCGCCGGTACATTGCAACCAAAACCTAATATCAGAGGAACGAAACTCTTTCCGTGCAGGCCTAAGCGCCGCATATAGCGATCCATCACAAAGGCAGCACGCGCCATGTAGCCGCTATCCTCGAGGAGAGCCAGGCCTAAATACAAAAACATGAGCACAGGAACAAAGACGAGCACACCGCCAATACCGGCAAGAATACCGTCATTGATTAAACTCGCAATCCAGGTGTCATTCAGACGAAAGAGGGAAAGCGTCAGATCAATCACTTGTGCGAAGGAACCGGTGAAAAAGTCATTGACCCAATTCACGTAAGGGGTAGCGACATCGGTAGAGAGTTTGAACACCATCCACATCATACCAAAAAACAGCACAAGCCCCCCGACGGGATGGGTGGCCACGCGGTCAATGCGATCGGTCAGACTAAGGCGGTGGGGATCGCGAAGATGGACGGTGTCCTGAATCAAGTTGTGAATCCAGCAATAACGCCGGTCGGCAATGACGGTATCGATCTCCTCGTCGAATTTCTCTTCCAACTGCTGGATAAGCTCATTTGCGCGGGCGAGAATGGCCTGAGCAGTGACGGTATTTGCCACTTTGGCCAGGCAATCGTCATCTTTTTCCAATAACTTCAGAGCCAACCAACGGGGAGGGTAACGCTGGCTGAGCGACTCATGTTGGACAATCAGTTCCTGCAAATCATCGATCGCCCTTTGAATATCTTCCCCGTAATCGACCAGCATCTTAATGTTGCTGGATCGTGAACCATGAGCTGCCGCGGTTTGGGCAATAGTTTTCTTGAGCAATTCCATCCCCTCACCCCGCCGGGCAGCCATCGGCACCACCGCAATCCCCAATCGACCCGAAAGTACCTCCAAATCGAAGTCGATACCCTGATTTTTGGCAACATCCTGCATATTGAGTGCCAATATCACAGAGGAGGTCATCTCTAGAATCTGAATAACGAGGTAGAGATTGCGCTCAAGATTGGTGGCATCGGCTACGACCACAACGAGGTCTGGATGTTTATCAAGGATAAAATCACGGGTGATCACTTCTTCCAAGGAAAAAGCCGACAAGCTATAGGCGCCCGGCAAATCTACAAGCCTGAACACATCGCCATTCCACTTCCACAAGCCTTCCTTTCGCTCGACCGTCTTTCCCGGCCAGTTGCCTGTGTGCTGATTGGCACCCGTGAGCGCGTTGAAGATGGTGCTCTTTCCTGTGTTGGGGTTGCCCGCCAGGGCTATCGTGTATTGACCCATGGGATAACCTTAATTCAACTCTACCCAGATTTTTTCGGCGAGACCCCGACCGATGGCCAGCCGTGAGCCACGCACCGATATCAATAGCGGCCCACCATAATTCTGCAAAACCTTGAAATCGGTACCTGGAGTGAGTCCCATTTCGGCCAGTCGATGAGTAGCTCTGTGACCGGCGTCGACCTTGACCAGACGCACCTTTTGATCGCGTTCTACTTCCGAAAGCGGTTTGCTTTGTGAATTCGCACTGTGGTGATGAGAAACTCGTTGATGAGAAAGATGATGTCGTCGCATGAGATAATCGCGGGGATAAAATAAGGAATGAAAGTTAATCTGTCAGGGTAACTTGGACGGTAGCAGCAATATCTGAGGCAAGGATAAGTTCATTATCAGCAACTTCGACAAGCAATGCCCCTTGGGCAGAAACTGCGAGGACACGAATGTGTGCCCCGGGCTGAATCCCTTCCATCTCCAAGAATTCTTTGGCTGGCTCAGTGGCGCCCACTTCGACAATTTGCGCACGCTGTCCTACCTGCATATCAGATAGAGATTGCAAAATGATGGGATGCTTTATGGTTACGGCCGGGGGAATGCGCTCAGACTGAGGGCTGACGGTGGGATTCCCCAAGTAGTCTGACAGTTTCTCGCCTACATCGTCGGTGGTAACATGCTCAAATCGGCAAGCAAAATCTTCCGCAGTTTGCGGGGGAAGCCCCAACTTTTCGACAAGAAAGACTTCCCAAAGACGGCGCTTTCGCAAAACTCGCTGTGCGATCGCGATCCCAGCCGGGGTCAGCAACACACCTTTGTAGGGCTGGTACGCAACCAGTCCCCTTTCTTCCAACTTTCGACACATTTGATTGGTCGAAACAGGAGATATAGCCAGCTCCTCTGCCAGATGCGAAATAGGCACAGGTTTTTCGTCCCCAGAAAGAAGGGCAATACGAATCAAGTACATTTCGATGGATTCGGAAAGGAGGCTGCTAAGATTCTGTTCGATCATGTTGATTTGCGGCATAGAATACGGCAGAGGAAGTCTATTTTGTAAAATATCATCCTAATTTTATAAGGCATGCCTAATAATACATGGAAATCAAATTGGAAGCAAAATTTCGAAGTTGAAATAATCACAAAATAGATTCTAAGCCGATAAGGCCCAATAAATGCGGGTGATTCTCAAGAAACCTAAGAAATTGGTATGCTTTTTCACCCAAATACGGGCATGGGCACAACGATGGACGCGAGCAGAACTATTTTTCACATTATTTAGGCCGAACTAAAGACTTATTATTCATAACGTCGCTTTATGTCAATTCAATCCAATAAAGTCTTCTTGGTTCCGGCTTGTCTGGGTTAGGATATGAAACATACTTATATTTTCGACCTTCCATGCTACAATTTGTGTAAATACTCGAGTTAGAATAAATCCTGGCTAAGAAAAGTCGCTCCGCACAGCACCCTTTCCATGAAGCGCTATTCTCTCATTTTTATAGCACCACATCGAATAGAAATCCGGCAAGAAACCTTGCCTGCCGCCAAGACAGGCCAGGTACTGGTGCAAACCCTGGCCTCGGCGATTAGCGCCGGCACAGAAATGCTCATCTACCGGGGCCTAGCCCCGGCTGACATGGCTGCTGATACCAGTATTCCGGCGCTGGCAGGCAAACTGGACTTTCCTCTCAAATACGGCTACGCTTGTGTTGGCAAAGTGGTCGATACCCCTGATGCTGCCCTGGCTCCCTGGCGCGAGCGGCTTGTTTTCGCCTTTCATCCCCACGAAAGCCTTTTTTGGGCTGAACCCTCCCAACTTCATCCTTTACCCCAACACACTTCTCCTCATACAGCGCTCTTCCTTCCCAACATGGAAACTGCTGTCAATTTCGTACAAGATGGTCGTCCCCTCTTGGGGGAAGACGTCGCCGTTTGGGGTCAGGGGGTGGTTGGATTACTCACCACCGCCTTGTTGGCACAGTTCCCTCTTGCCACATTAACAACCTTTGACCGCTACTCCTTGCGCCGAAAACTATCGTTGTCTTTGGGCGCAGGTCAGGCCCTCGATCCTGATGATAACAATGGCATCGAGCAATGGCGCAGGCGTATACCTCAGGGCCCCGATCTTGTCTACGAACTTGCAGGCGCACCAGCCGCCCTGAATCAGGCCATCAATCTAACCGGCTATCACAGTCGTGTGATCATCGGTTCGTGGTATGGACGTAAGCGCGTCACCCTCGATCTGGGCGGTGCATTCCACCGGAATCGCGTCCAACTTCGCAGCAGCCAGGTCAGCACGATTGAACCCGCACTACGCGGGCGCTGGCCCAAAGCCCGTCGTTTGCAGAGTGCCTGGCATCAGCTTGGCCAGTTGCCCGTAGAGCAACTTATCACCCACCATTTTGCCTTTACCCAAGCTGCCAACGCCTATACCCTCCTCGACCAACACCCCGAATCTGCTCTCCAAATTATCCTTGACTACACTTCGATCTAAGCCTCACCCCAATATTTTCCCTTCAACCTTTATGCGCGGCATTGTCATTCGTGTTTATTCCGACTTTTTCGACGTCCTTGATGACGAAGGCCAGCTTTGGCAATGTCAGGTCCAAGGCAAACTCAAGCGACAAAAATTACGGACTACCCTGCTTGCAGCTGGTGATCGCGTGCAATTTCAGCCCATCGAATCGGAGACACAGCGGGGAACAATCGTTCACATCGAGCCGCGAGAACGGGCTCTCTCCCGCCTGCGCCCGGGTGGTGGTACACCTTTCGAAGACATCATCCTTGCCAACCCCGACGAAATCATGATCGTCTTTGCGGCAGCGAAGCCTGAGCCCCACTTGCGCATGCTCGACCGCTTCCTCGTCGCCGCCGAAGCCTCGGAACTGGAAATCAACCTTGTCATCAACAAAATCGATCTCACCGGCGAAGAACGGGCTCGAGAGATATTCAAGCTGTATGAAGACGTTGGATACCGGACATTCTACACCAGCGTCAAGCAGCGAATTGGCATCGACGCCGTAGCCGCACAACTGCGAGACCATATCACCGTTGTAGCCGGCCCCTCCGGCGTGGGCAAATCATCTCTGATCAACGCCATTGAGCCCGGACTCAACCTGCGCGTGGGTGAAGTCATGAGCATGGGTAAAGGCCGTCATACGACGCGTGCGGCGCAATTGCACCCCCTCTCTGGAGGTGGCTTTCTCGCCGACACCCCCGGCCTGCGTGAGCTCGGCCTTTGGGACATTCGCCCCACCGAACTCTCCGATTATTTCCCCGAAATTCGTCGCTATGCCAGTAATTGCCGTTTCAGCTTTTGTACCCATATCCACGAACCTGATTGCGCCGTCCAAGTTGCTTTGGCCGCAAACAAAATTCATCCCCAGCGCTGGGAAAGCTATCTCCGACTCTTCCACGGCGAGGACTGATTTCTAGTCAGCCACCCGATCCATAATTGGGGCAGAGGCGCTGCCGAATATGTCCGCTTCGTGGCCAGTAGAATTCTGCTCTCCCTCCACCCCTCATACGACGTGCCCCCCTGCACCAGGACTTGACACGTTGTCACCCTGATTCCTACTTCCTGCTTCCAACTCCCAACTTCCTGTTCCATGTCCTTTCTCGACACCCTCAACCCACCCCAACGCCAGGCCGTTACGACTACCGGCGGCCCCATCCTTGTCCTGG
>JAADFV010000104.1 GCA_013152695.1 Chloroflexota bacterium
GACGACTGTCCCAATGTCGCGACCGACCATTACCACCCGTCCCTGCTTAGCGATGCGGCGTTGTTGCTCTGTCAGGGCCGCGCGCACGCCCGGATAGGCACTCACGGTCGAAACATGGGCATCGACCTCGGCACTGCGCAGGGCCCAGGTGACATCTTCATCCCCTAGCAGAACCGTATAACGCCGGCCATCGTCCACTTGCGGCGGTTTTACGTGAACAGGTAGTTCCCTGGCCAGTTGTGTGATCTGTTGCTCATCGCTGATGGGGATATGCCGCCGCAGGGCAGCAAGCGTGACGGCGCGATACATGGCGCCGGTATCGAAGAAGAGAAAACCCAGGCGCCGGGCTAATTCATGCCCGACGGTACTCTTTCCAGAGGCGGCAGGCCCATCAATTGCAATGACAAGGGGAGGTGATGAAGGGGGCGGAATTGGAGATTGGCAAGGCATGAGGGAGAGGGAGAGAGTGTGGGAGGGAGTGAGGGGGAGGATAAGGGTATCTGGCAAACAGCTTCTGCATTGTACGCCGAAAACGCCCGATCTGCCCAACACAGGAATGCCTTATTGATAAGCGTATATCTTTGCCACCTGAACGGTGATATACCAGTCACGACCCCATTTTCCAAATTTGACATCTCGTAACAAACCATTTATACTTCTCCACCAATAGTGGTCAAGCGACCTTTCCTGATTCGAAACATGACAGTATTCTCCTTGTCCTTCCTCGTTATTGTTATCATTATTGTGCTTCTGGCTCTTATTAGCGGCCAGGAGCCATTACCGGTTGGAAGGCAGGTGGATCACCGTTAGACCAAAGTAGTTTTTTTGTAACTCAACCCCCTTCCCAACCGGAAGGGGGTTTTATTTTTTGAAAACTGTGGGGCAAAGCCGCCTCCAACCACGAGCGTACAGCGACGTGCGTTGGGGGCGTTTTTTGTCCTCCAAACTCGCTATCCATCTTATTTTTTCCACCACTCAAGAACACAGGAGACCCCGTTATGAAACGGACCGGAGCCCAGATCATCTGGGAAGCTATGTTACGTGAAGGCGTAACCACCGTCTTCGGTATGCCAGGAGGCGCCATCCTACCCGCATTCGACGCCCTGGCACAGTATCCCCAAATTCATTTTGTTTTGAGCCGGCATGAGCAGGGTGCTGCCCATATGGCTGATGGCTACGCACGCGTGAGCGGCGATGTTGGCGTATGTGTCGTCACATCAGGGCCGGCCGCCACCAACCTGGTTACAGGGCTGGCTACAGCCATGATGGACTCGGTACCCATTGTCGCCGTCACCGGCCAGGTCCCCACCAGTCTCCTGGGCAACGACGCTTTTCAGGAAACGGACGTTACCGGTGTCACGCAGCCGGTGACCAAACATAATTTCCTGGTGACAGATATCAATGAACTGGCCCAGGTGATGAAAGAAGCCTTCTATATCGCCCGGACAGGGCGCCCCGGCCCGGTGCTTGTCGACATCTGCAAAGATGTGCAAAACGACAGCACCGATTTTGTTTATCCCGATGAAGTACATTTGGGTGGCTTCGATCGTTGGACCGAGCTGGAAGGAGACATCGATGCTGCCGTCGAGCTCATCAACAATGCCAAACGCCCCCTCATCCTCGCCGGACATGGTGTACAAATGGGTAACGCCATGCAGGAACTGCGCGAATTCGCCGAAAAAGCGGAAATTCCTGTGACCATGACCCTCCTTGGCCTGGGTGACATACCCGAAACCCACCCTCTCTCTCTGGGCATGTGCGGCATGCATGGCGAGGCGCCTTCCAATTTAGCCATTCAGGAATGCGACGTCCTCATCGGCGTGGGTATGCGCTTCGACGATCGCGTCACCGGCAAATTAGACGAATTCGCCCCTAATGCCAAAATCATTCATCTGGAAATGGACCCGGCAGAGGTGGGGAAAAACGTTATGCCCGATATCGCCCTGATCGGTGACGCCAAAGTCGGTTTGCAGGCGCTGCTTGCCAAAGTACGTCCCGCCCATCATCGCGAATGGCTGGCAGAGATCAATCAATGGCGTCAAGAAAGTGAAGAGCGAGACATCCTGAAAGCCGAAGTAGAAGAGCTCATTCCGCCTTTTGTGATGCGACAACTCTGGCATACGACTGGCGGCGACGCCATCATCGTCTCTGATGTGGGACAGCACCAAATGTGGGAGGCCCAATACTACCTGCACGAACACGCCCGACAACTCCTCACCTCTGGCGGACTGGGCACGATGGGCTACGCCATGCCTGCTGCGATCGGCGCCCAAATGGCCGCACCCGAGAGTGCTGTATGGGTAGTCGCCGGAGATGGTGGGTTCCAGATGACCATCCAGGAGCTCGGTACTATCGCCCAAGAAAAGCTACCCATCAAAATTGCTATCATCAACAATGGTTTTCTCGGCATGGTGCGCCAGTGGCAGGAACTTTTCTACGAAAGGCGCTATACCGGTACCCCTATGCTCAACCCCGACTTCGTCAAACTGGCCGATGCCTACGGCATTCCCGGCCGTGTGGTCAGTAAACAAGAAGAAGTCGCTGATGCTCTGAAAGAGGCCAGCGCCCACCCCGGCCCCTACCTGATCGATTTTCAGGTCAAAGAAGAAGTGAACGTCTATCCCATGGTGGCACCGGGTGCCGCGGTGGGAGATTTGCTCCGTCGTGCTATCGTTCAAGGCCCTAGCGGCGTTACCCCTGCCTGGTAGGAGAAAATATCATGTCCAACCACTCCGTAAGAAATGACCGAACCGACAGACACACTGTCATCGCCTGGCTCGAAGACAAACCTGGTGTTCTCAACCGCGTCATCGGGCTGTTTCGACGCCGCAATTTCAATATCGAAAGCCTTACCGTGGGGCATAGCGAAACCCCCGGCATCAGTCGCCTCACTTTTGTCGTCAATGGCGACGATCACATGGTCGATCAAGCAATCAAACAGCTCTACAAGCTAATCAATGTCGTCAGGGTAGAAAATATCACCGAAAAACCTGCGATCAAGCGGGAAATGACCCTGGTGCGTGTCAAAGTCGATAGCAAGACGCGGGGCGAGATTATGCAAATCGTCGATATCTACCGCGCTCGTATTGTCGATGTGAGCATGGATGCCGTGGTCGTACAGGCGGTCGGGCGAGAAGAACAGATCGACAGCCTCTTAGATTTGCTCAGTAATTATCCGGTTCTGGAAATGGTACGTACCGGCGTTGTAGCCATGACGCGCGGCCATGTCGGACGCAACGGCAATGGTAAACACAAACGCCGTGCTGCGCTCTAACTTATTTCAATCTCCCTCTCCTACTCAACTCATTAAGGAACACAAGTCATCATGGCAACCATCTACTACGATCAAGACGCTGACCTTGCCCAACTCAAAGACCGCAAAATCGCCGTTTTAGGCTATGGCAGTCAAGGTCACGCTCATGCCCTCAGCCTCCACGATAGCGGTCTCGATGTGCGTGTAGGCTTGTACGAAGGCTCGAAATCATGGCAAAAAGCCGAAGAGGCAGGTCTGCGCGTGCTGCCCACAGCAGAAGCCTGCGCCGAAGCCGACATGATTATGATCCTTCTCCCCGACACCAAGCAGCCTCAAGTCTACAAAGAAGCAGTCGAGCCCAACCTCAAACCAGGCGACACCATCATGTTTGGCCACGGTTTCAACATTCGCTACGGCCAAATCGTTCCCCCCGATTTTGTCGACGTCAGCATGGTGGCGCCGAAAGCGCCCGGACACCGTGTGCGCGAGCTTTATGTCGAAGGTGTGGGTACACCGGTCCTGGTTGCCGTGTATCAAGATGCCAGCGGCCATGCCTGGGAAGATACGCTCGCCTACGCCAAGGCCATTGGCGGCACGCGCGCCGGCGCCCTCAAGACCACCTTCAAAGAAGAAACCGAGACCGACCTCTTCGGCGAACAATCCGTTCTCTGCGGGGGTGTCAGCGCCTTGGTGAAAGCTGGCTTCGAAACCCTGGTAGAAGCAGGTTACCAGCCTGAAATCGCCTACTTCGAATGCATGCACGAACTCAAACTCATCGTCGATCTGATGTACCGCGGCGGCTTATCCTACATGCGTTACAGCATCAGCGACACAGCCGAACATGGTGACTATCACGCCGGTGATCGTATTGTCAACGAACAGTCGAAACAGGCCATGAAAGAAATCCTCGAGGATATTCAATCGGGCGCTTATGCCGAGGAATGGATCGAGGAAAATGCCAAAGGCCGGCCCAATTTCAATGCCCGTCGCGCCGCCGAACGAGATCTGCTTATCGAAGAAGTGGGTAAAAACCTGCGCCGGATGATGCCCTGGCTCGATCCAATAGAAGTGTAGTTTCACCGGTCGAGTGCCGAGCGATGCCCGGTGCTTGACCCTTCTCTCTTTCTCCCCCTCCCAAGGAGTGATCTCAATGTCCGATCCTGCTATTTCGGGCCCCGAAAAAGTCTATATCTTCGATACCACCTTGCGCGATGGCGAGCAATCGCCGGGCGCGACCCTCAATACCCAAGAAAAACTCGATATCGCCTGGCAGCTTGCACGTCTGGGCGTAGACATCATCGAAGCTGGCTTTCCCGCCGCATCGCCGGGCGACCTCGAAGCCGTACAATCCATTGCCAAGACGGTTGGTCAGGAAATGCGGCTCGACAAAGAAGGCAATCCTGCCGAACCGCCCGTCATTTGTGGCCTGGCTCGTGCTAACAAAAAGGATATCGATGCCGCCTGGGAAGCGGTCCGTTTTGCCAAACACCCGCGCATCCACACCTTTTTGGCAACCTCATCGGTGCATATGGAGCATAAGCTACGTATGACTCCCGATGAAGTGGTACAGACCGTTCATGACATGGTGGGCTATGCCAAGTCCTTATGCGATGATATCGAATTCAGCCCCGAGGATGCCGGCCGCAGTGAACCACGCTTCCTCTACCGTGTCTTGGAAACGGCTATTGCTGCCGGTGCCACCACCATCAACATCCCCGACACAGTCGGCTATACCACTCCTGAGGAATTCGGCCGCCTTATCCGTGACATTCGCGAAAACACACCTGGCGCCAAAGATGTAATCATTTCTGTGCATTGTCACAACGACTTGGGGCTGGCCACGGCCAACACCCTCGCCGGCATCCAGAACGGCGCCCGGCAAGTGGAAGTGACGATGAACGGCATCGGCGAACGCGCCGGCAACACCAGTCTCGAAGAGATTGTCATGGCCCTGTATGTGCGCCAGCAGGTTTACGAACTCGACACCAACATCGTCACCCAAGAAATCCATCGCACTTCCGATATGGTCAGTCGCTACACCGGTATGGTCATCCAGCCCAACAAGGCCATTGTCGGCGCCAATGCCTTCGCCCACGAAGCCGGTATCCATCAGGATGGAATGCTCAAGCACAAGCGCACCTACGAAATCATGGATGCCCACACCATCGGCCTCAGCCATTCACAGCTAGTGTTGGGCAAACATTCAGGCCGTCATGCCTTCCGCGTTCGTCTTCAAGAAATGGGCTTCCGGCTCGATGACGAAGAGCTCAACAATGTGTTCCGACGCTTCAAAGAACTGGCCGATAAGAAGAAAACTATCAGCGATGCAGATCTCGAAGCCCTCGTGGGCGATGAAGTTTACCAACCCCAAGAAACCTGGGAACTGGTCAACGTCCAGGTGCAGACCGGCACCAACGTCGTCCCTACAGCCGTTGTAACCCTTCGTAACCTGAAAACAGGCGAAGAGATTACCGACGCAGGCTTCGGAACCGGCCCTGTCGATGCCATGTATCAAGGAATCAACCGTATCGTGCAAGCGCCCAATCGCCTGGTCGAGTACATGGTGCAGGCTATCACCGAGGGCATGGATGCAACTGGCGACGTCACCATCCGCATTGCCGTGCCCGAAAGCCGGGGCTACAAACTTACGGCCCAGGGCCGGCCCCGTCGACGGCTCTTTTCTGGCCGCGGTGTCGACACAGATATCGTCGTTGCCAGTGCTAAAGCCTACATGCAGGCCCTCAACAAACTCCTGGCTGCCCTAGAACAGAATAATGCCACCACCACTGTCGACAATAACGACACCGTTACCGCCTAGAAGCGCTCTTCCTCCAACACATCCCCATGACCTCAGCGACCAACTCACCCCGAACCCTCTTCGAAAAAGTATGGGACGCCCATATCGTCAAACAGGACGCTGGCGCCCCCGCCGTACTCTACATTGATGCCCACCTCATCCATGAAGTCACTTCACCCCAGGCATTTGCCATGTTACGCGAGCGGGGGCTATCGGTACGACGACCAGATCGTACCTTTGCCACCATGGACCACGCCATCCCCACCCGCCCCGTCGATATCTCCCAGTGGCCAGATGATGCAGCCACACAGGTGCGCACCCTACGCCAAAACTGCCATGACTTCGGTATCACACTCTTCGATATCGAAGGCCCGGTACAAGGGATCGTGCACGTCGTTGGACCAGAGATGGGCATCACCCAACCGGGTATGACTGTCGTTTGCGGCGATAGCCACACCAGCACCCATGGCGCCTTCGGAGCTCTTGCTTTTGGCATCGGCACCAGCGAAGTGGGACATGTACTCGCCACCCAAACCTTGCTCCAACACAAACCCAAGACCTTTGCCATCAATATTGAAGGTGAACTCGGCCCCGGCGTTACGGCAAAAGATGTAATCTTGGCGATTATTGCCCAAATCGGTACTGGCGGTGGTCGTGGCCACGTCTTCGAATATCGCGGCAGTGCTATCCGTCGCATGAATATGGCCAACCGTATGACGATCTGCAATATGAGCATCGAAGGCGGCGCGCGTGCCGGTATGATCGCCCCTGACGAGACCACCTTCGCCTGGCTCAAAGGCCGTCCCCATGCCCCCCAGGGCGACGACTGGGAAAAGGCTGTGGCCTACTGGCGTACGCTACCCAGTGATGCTGGTGCCACTTTCGACCGCGAGATCACTCTTGATGCCAACACCCTCGAACCCATGGTCACTTACGGCACTAACCCCGGACAGGGTGTCCCTATCACTGCCACCATCCCCTCTCCCGACGCCCTCAGCGACCCGGCCGAACGTCGTAGTCTCCTCAGCGCCCTGGAGTACATGGGACTTCAGCCCGGGCAAAAGATGGAAGGCCAGCCCATCGATATCGTCTTCATTGGCTCCTGCACCAACAGCCGCATCGAGGATTTGCGTGAAGCAGCGGCGATTGTGAAAGGCGGCCGGGTTGCCGATGATGTTTGGGCGATTGTTGTGCCCGGTTCCAAAGCCATCAAGGCTCAGGCCGA
>JAADFV010000105.1 GCA_013152695.1 Chloroflexota bacterium
GCTATATGGCTGCACTGTCCCATGCCTTCACCATCGCAGTGAATGAATGGGGCTGGCTGGACGACACCCCCATGCGCAAGGTCAAGAAGCCTGCACTGCCCCGTGGCCGTGTCCGCTTCCTCAGTGACGACACCACCGACAAGCATGGCAATACCATCGATGGAGAACGTACCAGACTACTCAAAGCATGCGCGGAATCCAAGAACCCCTACCTGTACACCGTGGTGGTACTGGCGCTGTCCACCGGCATGAGGCAGGGCGAGATCATGGGCCTGACATGGGATGACGTTGACCTTCACCAAGGCCGGGCCACCCTTCATAAAACCAAGAACGGTGAACGCCGGGTAGTACCGCTCGCAGGGAAAGCATTGGAACTGCTGAAAGATCACAACAAGGTGCGCAGCCTGCAAACCAACCTGCTGTTTCCCGGCAAGCCAATACCAACTGACGATGGCAAGGTGACGTACAAACCGATGGACCTGCGGGCCCCGTGGTTGGCGGCCCTGAAAAAGGCTGAGATCGATGATTTCCGTTTCCATGACCTACGGCATTCGGCGGCAAGCTACCTTGCCATGAACGGCGCCAGCATTGCCGAGATAGCCGAAGTGCTTGGTCACAAGACCTTGCAGATGGTTAAACGGTACAGTCACTTGTCGGAAGCACACACGGCAGGAGTGGTGGCATCGATGAATGAGAAAATCTTTGGATAACAGGAAGAAACGCAACCAACTGCATGTCGTTATTCATTGTCGTTTGACAAGCCCTTTTGGCTAGGATAGTTTATGAATCCGTAGACCGGTAGCCGCACGATTGGGCAAGCCGGGTACAGTCCAAGAGCCGCAATGCTTCCCGCGTCATGGGAAGCGCCTTTCCCAAGGTGGTGGACGCCAGACAATTTGTATTAATGTCTCGCGCCTGCTGCCGTCTTCCAAGTCCAGCATCCAGCGAGCCTCAATATTTTGAAGGGGGCTTTTGCCATGACTATTACCAACACCACACCACTGGCTACTGTGCGCCAGTTCTGCACCAATCACCCTGCCTTCACCGAAGGCGGCATGCGGTGGATGATCTTCCATCAAGACTCCAACGGCTATGCAGGCTGCTTCCCGAAGGTCGGCAAGAAGCGGCTCATCGATGTGGGGAAGTTCTTTTCCCGGGTAGCTGAACTCAATGAAGACTGAAAATGAAAAGCCCCCAGTTGGCGCTGGGGGCGATTCGGAAGTCTGCGCAACCATCAATCCATGATGGCGGAGACTTGAAGCAAGATGCCTATTACGAGGAGGCAGTTAACGTGAATAAAGATACTGTAAATAAAACCAGTAGTCAAGCCGGGAGGGGCAAGGGGGTTGCCATTGCGATGTTCCGTGCAAATATCTGGGCGCGAGAGTTACCGAGTAATCTGTTTAAGGTGCCTGCACGAGACTTCGCTGTTCTCTGCGCGCTGATCAGCCGCATCGATGGCAAGTACTATTGCTACCCGACACAACAGGAAATCGCTGCTGATGCGAAGCTGCTGCCCAGACGGCTGGCGAAGGTGGATAGGAAGGAGGTGGCCCACGATGATGCCACGGCTATCAATACGGCAACGACACTGGTGGGCAGAGCAACCAAGGTGCTTGAGAAGGCGGGTCTGATTCGCATCAAGCGCACCCCCACACGGCACAAGGGTACCCTCAGCGAATACTGGTTACGACCCGACTCTGGGGTGGGGTCGAAAAATCAGGGACCCGACTCTGACGTAACTGGCGACCTTACTCTGGGTTCTTTTGGACCCGACTCTGGAGTAGGGTCATCTTATAAAGACAAACAGGTAAAGAGTAACAATAAAGATTGCGACGCAGTCGCAGATCATATCAGCACGGCTACGCCTTCAAAAACCTCAACCCCAGAGCAGCAGGGAACCAGTGACAACGGGGAACCGGGTGGATGTGTATTTGGTGAGGACTTCGATACATCTACGCTAAAGCCAAGTGAAATGACACCAGAGATATTGGCGAACGAATTCCGAGCTCTGTTTGAAATAGCAGCTGGGGAGCAGTTCACACTCACAGGAAAGGCGAAGGGTCAGTTCGCTGAGTACCTTAAGCGCACTGGTCACTATGCCCTGCCTGCCATGGATGAGGTATTTTTGACTTGGGGGGCATTTGTCGACTATGTCCGTGAGCAGGTAAACAGTCACCCCGATATGTACAAGTCCTGCGCCCAATCCCCTGATATTGGGGTGATGGTTAAACATGCGGATCAGGTGGTGAATTATCACGTCAGACGCAAAGCGATGAGCGCGCTCGGCCAGTGGGATATTTCTGCCGTTGATGAGGGGGACCTGATCGAGAAGATGAAGGAGATACGGGACGAGGACCTGAAATCGTTAAGTATGATGGAGGGCAAACCTGCTTAAACTGTATGGGTATACAGTACAATCAATTGCACCCGCCAGCGCCAACTTCTCAGAGGTTGTACGCTTGATAGTCAGTGAGATCAATTGAGGGTGCATGCGATGGACTACCTCCTAGACACACAAGAAGTTTGCGATTTGCTGAAGAGATCGAAGGCTTCCTTCGCACGAGATCGTAAACGCGGAGATTCGCCCCCGGCAGTGAAAATTGGCGGGTCTGTAAGATTTCGTGCCAGCGATGTGGCTCGCTATATTGCTGCCCACACCGAAGGGGAAGCAGCATGAGCTACACCGACAAGTATTATGAGCGGAATTCCTTCAATCCGCTGGCCGGTATGTTTGATGACTGGATGAACCCCGCCCGCAAACAGGAAGCCGCAGACGCCACTGAACAGCCGAAGGGTCCACGGTATCCCTAATCTCTCTGCGCTATTCAGCCAGCCTGTACGCAAGCAGGCGGCGGGGACTCGAGTGAAGACCAAGGACACTGACATCGGTAAGCCGATCATCGATCTGGTGCCGATCAAAATCACCAAGGCGGAACGGTGCGAGGGTAATGCCTGCATCGTCCGCAAACGCTGCATCTGACGACATTAATTGCACTCATAACAAAGTACTTTAACTTGGGGGAACGAATATGAGCACAAAGAAATCTGAACAGGTGATTCTGCCTGCAAGCAAACACTCAGCTTACCATCAGAGGATGGCCGGAAGCCCTCTGGCAGGACTGACGAATACACAGCACCTCGACGCTGGCGTGGGCATCGATGTAACCAAGGCCGATACCGATGCGGTGGGCGCATTTGGTGTTGAGTTGCCACTCATCGAGCGTGATTGTATGGGCCGCCCCCTACCGAACACCTCCGCGAGAAAGAGTGAAGTTATGCCGTCTCTGGGTGGCATGAGGATTTAGGGACGGACGTTCTCCTTAACCGTGCAGGGAAGCGCACAAGCCCCAATGTCGAAAGGCTGCGGGGCTTTTCTATGTATGAATATTACGAAGCTATAACGCAAAAAGCCCCCAATAAAGGAGGCTTCTTACGCTCGGTGACCAAACCGAGAAGGAGGTAATCCAGCTATGATCGAACTGGATTACTAACAACAATTTTATCACCTCCGGTAACTTCTTGTAGATACAAGAAAACACTATTATAGAAGTGTTAAAACGCATTCATTCCCGAGACATGTTATAATCGTCCCCGAAGCACGGACGTAGACCCTAACCATTATTTGGAGGACTACGTCCATGAGTTATCTGACTACGCAACTGATTCAACGCATTGCCCAACGCCTGCATTTCCGGAATGAACATCCAGAAGATGCCTCCCGGCATTTCAATCTTTCAACGCTCGAATACATTGCCCTGACCGAGACCGATGTATTTTCAGAGGCCGTGGAGGCTGCGCGGCTGGAATTCATCGAGCACATTGAAACCATCATCGGCGTAAAAGCTGAGGGCGTAACGCCGAAGGAGAAGTACCAGCACGCCAAGAAGCTATCCAAGGACCTGTCGAAGATTTTACGGTACCCCGACCGCTGGGGAGTTTAATCAATGACTCCAGAGACAAAGGCCAGAATCGTGCAGCTGGCCGCACGGTATAACGGCGGGCCCGGCCGCATCGCCAGCAAGCTTGACCTGTTCGTTGGTGATGTCGCTCGTTTCTTCGATTCCCAGCAATTCCAAGACGTGAGGAAGGTCGAAGAGGACAAAATTATCCGCTGGGCGATGGACCACCTTCAGCTGATTGACATCCCGTATCAATCCACGCTGAAGCAGTTTCGTGATTCAGCACATGCAGCGAAGATCGAACTGGCGAGGGGTATCTGCCACCGGCTGGATATTAATCGCAGGTGGCCCTGATGGCGTACCAGCGCAAGACCAATAGGGCCTACCGCAAGATCGCCATGACCGAGATCGGGGAGGCACCCTGTGATCAATGTCGTCACGCACCCCGCTGCGGGTCCGAATTGCTGGCTTGTTCCGTGTTTTCTGATTGGGTGAATGAGAAGGGCAGCCCTGATACCGATTTCCCGGGCGAATGGGCCCCCACCAGAAAAATCTATCAGGCGATTTATTTTTCCGGGACGGAAAAAACTTGGAACGAAGACCGAGCCATTACGCTGGTGGAAGACGGCCCAGACCGAGTGCAATTAACTGCATCAAGGGAGGACGCAGCATGAGTGATCGCAGGTGCGTATCAATCGAGGTCAGGAAGAACTCCAAGCTGGTAGGCGTGTTTCCATCAATTCGCACGGGAGCCGCTCTGCTGAACTTGAGCGAGAAGAAACTTTCCGACTGTCTTGCCGGGCGGCAGCGAACTACCGGGGACGGGTACACTGTCCAGTACTGGTCTGGTCGGGCTGCTCACGGTGGTAGGGGACCGAACAGGTGAGTGCAAGTCACGCTCAACAACAGTGGAATACTCACGCCTCCGGCCGCCGGTTGCCGGACAAAGCCACCGACACAGAACGCCTTAAAATATTACGCCTCGATCTGCACACCCTGCGGGAGGCGGTACAGTTTCTGAACCAAGAACTTGATGATGACTTCACATCCACCATTGATACCGTAATGATCATGGATCATATCGATGAACTCAAACACGGGCTGGAGCATGTCAGGTTGAACATCAAGATATTGAAAGCAGCAATGAAAGCCGCATGACGGATTCATTGACGAAGCAGAGCACTACACTATTACAAAAATCGGTGGTTTCCAGCATATCCCTGTGTGCTCGGTATAATCATTTCAGCAAGTTAGAAATGGCACTATTAGAGAATCTATAAGCACCGTGACAAATGATTACAACGGCTTCACTGGCAGGCAAAGAGATCGCAAGCTACGCGCTCTGCACCGACTGCATGCCGAAGGCATATATCCGGGTACCGGCAGGCCGTGCGACCTGTGCAATGATCCTGACGCAGCCACGGCACCGCATTCTGAGGATTACTCCGAACCATACCAGTGGGAACCACCAGCCGTGTATGCCGTATGCGGATCATGCCATCGATGGTTGCACCAACGATTCCGTAGGCCAGTAGACTGGGAAGCCTTCAAACATCATGTTGCCCGTGGCGGGTATGCACTTGAGTTTGCCAAAGGCCCTGTCCTCAAGGAACGGAAGGCAGCCCGTGCGGAGGGCGAGTCATACCAGTGGAAGCCAATCCCGGGCCGCAACACTGTGCAACTTAATGCAACTGTTTGGTGGGAGAAGCTCAAGTAAAGAAAGCACTTTACCTGCACTGTGTGCGGTCGAGAATAAGGGCAATCAACGAGCCCGAAGGTGCTTACCATGTCGATATGCAACACCTGCCTGCAAGAGTTACCACTGGAAGCCCACCTGAATGATACCGACCACGACACTGAGCGTGGAGCCCTGTGGGAAGACTACCGGCTGATGTTCGGACACAACCCTACCACCAGCAATCTATCCGCTGTACGGGCTGCCATCGATAGTGGGGAACCGTTATGAGTAGCCAGCTCAGTTATCAGGAACGTCTGCGTATTGGGGAACTGCGGCGGGTATCGCTGGTACTCCCGCTTGAGGTCTACTGCAAGCTGAAGTACATCACCCAGACGGAAGACAGAACAGAACTACTCACCCGGTTGATCATGGAAGAGTGGCACCGGCAAGGGGAGCCCATACCTGAGTAACGTGCAATCAATTATTTGGTTGGAGGGAAGATTTACCAGATACTATCTGAAGGGCCTCGGGGCCAAGCACATGTGCTTGTCAAACCTGTCGTCCAGCGTAAGAAGTTCATCATGGAACCAGTCCCGAGCTTCACGCTTTTTCAATGCCAGACTGGGGTACCGCTGATCCTCCTTGGGTAATCCATCAAGTTCAGCCTCTATAGTCTCCAAATCGCTTAGCCTCATCACTGCCTTGTCCATGAACTGATGGATATCCTTGTCAAAAAGGAATCTCGCCAACTGCGCGGCTTTACAGAATTCCAATGCATCGATGGATTTGGTGGAAGACTTCCTTGTAATCTCACCAAATAGGCCGAGGATTTCTTCGTATAACTTGAAACGCCTGTCGAACAATTCGTGTCGCAACCGCAGACGGTTGGTGTTCCACTGCTGCCATGCGATCCACACGCCGAGTACAGCTATCGTTGGGACGAGAAGGCTCTGCATAATATCTATCCAGTCTTTCTCACAGGAAGCCATATTCGCCGCTCTTTTCCCAATTCGACATAGATGCTAATACCGCTTCCCCGGGGTGAATATTGCTTCCCGTCCACGATACGAAGGATGCAGCTATTGGGGAGGGCATGGCGGCGCCCCAGTTCTTTACACTGGCCGTGGCCAGCCGGAATGGTTTCTTGTTGGCATAGAGTATCGTTAGCGTCCAGAAGACAACTGCGTTGGTGGCTTCAGGGTTTGCATCTAAGGCAGAGGCACCATCGATCACCATCTGTACGATCTGTTGAAATGCCTTTTGCTGTCCGGAGTTCGACAGCCACGGTACCCGGGGCAGGGAGCCCTCTAATCTGTGCATCAGTTCGGCGGCTGCCTTTGCGACGTTCCCTTGGTCATGTGGATCGAACATCATGCGGTTTCCCATGCCACCCCCTTCACTTGGTTTGAGACCGCAGTGTATCGTCCTGTCCGGGCGCTGAACAGACCCCTATAGACCCCCTTCTCGCGGCGCACTCACGGCGCACTCACCACCAAATAATGCCCAAAATGGACAATAAGGCACAACTAACAAACTGCGCTACAGCTTTGTATTTTCTATTGTTACTTGTTTTTGTTTGTTGTGGAAAATTGGATAAATCGAACTCGTAATGAGAAGGTCGGGGGTTCGACTCCTCTTTCCGGCACCATTAATTTTCAAAGGCTTGGAATGCCCTGATTAATTCGATCTTT
>JAADFV010000106.1 GCA_013152695.1 Chloroflexota bacterium
AGTTCTGTTTGCGTTTTCACGACCTGGTGTCGACTCCTCGCCACATTAAGTGCCTCATCAGGGAAAATCTGCTCCTCTGGCGTCAATCATGTCCATGATTCATTCGCACATGAAAGGAGATGTATTGTCTTTTTCCCTTGCCTGCCACATGCACTCAGACTACGGCGAACATGTAACCGTACGAAGCCAGGTCTTTGTTTTTGTTGAATAAGACACATTCGTCAAGGGTTGATCCACAGCAGCTTGCAGGATCCTGGGGTAAGTGCATTTGCGGGGAAACATACAGAAAAAGAGAGAGAAAATGATTGCGACGTCATCCTCATTCCCCTTGTATCGTCCTTATTGGTGAATTCGTGTCGATGAGAAGGGCGGAAATGTCAGATTCGGGAGTGGAGATACGTCTTTATTGACAAGAGAGGGCATCCTTTGATTCTCTCTTTACTTCAGCCGATGTGCGAGAGGCGTCGGCTGAGGTCCGGGATCGGGACGTCGGTGCTGGCGGCGAGAGAACCGGCGTCCCGACATCCTCGGAATTTCTCTCTCAGTATTTGTCTCACGGAGGTTATCATGTCAGGTGCAAATGTACACCGAGCCAATCGGGCAGCCCAGGCCGCGGGCGTCAAGTGGCCCGACGGCCGCAAAGCGTTTCACGATTGGCTGGAACGAGACTATGCTGGGAAAAAGAAGGCCAAAGCTTCGAAGGGCTGAAACGCCGGGCGGAAGAGTTTCTCAGATCGAGTCCGAAGTATCGGAGGTAGCAAGCCTTTCCTCCACTTATTCACACTCATTTTTCTCAAGGAGCATTCTCATGCAAACCATCCATCACATCGCTATCGGTTCTGCTTTCAAGGTTGGCGCTGTGTTGAGCGCCCTCATGTTCCTCATCTTCGGCTTCTTCTTCCTGCTCCTGCCCGGCCTGTTTGGCGCCAGCTTGCTGGGTTCCCTCATGGGCGATCAGGGCGGGATGGGGGCGTTTGGTATGGGTGCCGGTACCAGCATCATCCTGTATTTGGTCGGCATCGTGGCCTACGCCATCCTGGGCGGCATCGGCTTTGCCATCGAGGCCTTTTTCTACAACATCGTGGCCGGTATCGTGGGCGGTATCGAAATCGAACTGTCATAAATGCAAGCGAGATGCTCACGTGAAAGATCATCACGATGTTAAGGTTCTGGCGGTGCTGCTGCTGGGATTCATGATCCTGCTGGGAGGCACGCCGCTGCCCGCTGCGGCCGTCGGCCCGCCTCCTTGGCAGCAGCATTTGCAGTGCGATCCCGGCCAACAACAGTACAAGGGCGTGGCGTATTGTACTGCTGCCGATGACGCCTCTATTCATGTCATCGTGGTCGATCTGCACAGCCCTGGGATGCGTCTGGAGTATGTGATCGCCCGAGGCGTGGACAAGAACGGCCGACCCGGCGAGTGCAAGGCAATATCCCCCGGTGGGGACCGGTGCGAGGAGGCTGCGCCGATCGCGGCAACCCCAATCTTTATCCTGTGATGTCCTTGCAGGATGCCATGGCACGTGTTCCCACGGCCGCAGCCATTGTCAACAGTGACTATTTTGCCCCCGACCGCGCCCATGGGCCCGAAGGCTTTACGGTGGTACGCGGCGATCGGCTGGACGGTAAGGCGAATGGCGATAAGGACAATAACGCCGTCCACCGGCCCTGGCTGGCGGTGAGCCGGGACGCACCGTTGCGGGTGGAGATCGGCCATTTTGCCCCAGGCCAGGATGACGGAGGCAGGCCGGGTTGGGTCTACTCCGGCGTCGGCGGGGGGCCGTGGCTGATCCGGCAGGAGGTGATTCAGGAGCAGGATATCAGTACCTGTCACAATACCTCAAAAGCATCCTGCCGTTCCGGTGTCGATCAAACGGCCGTTGGTATCTCCCCGGATCACCGCTGGGTGTTCTTGGTTGTGGATCAACGCAGAGGGAAGTTGCTGGACACCGCCGATTTCATGCGAGAAAAGTTGGACGTTTGGGATGCCATGAAGTTCGACGGAGGCAGCTCGACGCAACTGGCGTATGGCAAAAACGTCATTACAAAAGGAAAGAAACACCGGCTTTCTCAATATTTGGCTGTGATTGCTCGGCCAGGACACGGGATCGAGAACAACACTGCGACCGGCTGGGACGCTCAGCCCACCTCCCCGCTTTTCTTTGCGGTCGTGATGGCAGGGGAGGTGGCCCATCTTCACATCGAAGTGCAAAATACAGGCACAACCCCTTGGGGACCGCAGCAGGTGGGGTTGAAGATCATGGAGGGCGTTTCGGGCGTGGCCGGAGAATATCCGGTGCCTCATCCCATCGCCCCCGGCGCCACGGCAGCCTGGGACATCGATCTGACTCCCACTAATTCAACCTTTACGACCACGCGTTTGCGGATGGTCCAGGACAGCGAGCCGTTTGGGCAGGAGATTCTGGCTGTGGTCATCCTGGTGCCACAACGTTTGCAGAGCCAGCAAGAGCGCATCCGCCAGATGGTGCAGCAGCAGGTGCAAAAGTGGAAGGAGGAAGGCCGACGAGAAGCCGACAAAATGCTGCGCGACCTGGAGCAGCAATTAGAGCGGGAGCTGGAACGCCAAGTGCAGAACTGGTTCGAGAAAACGTGTGGCGGCAGTCTGGCGCTGGGGTTGAGTCCGCTGGCTTTGGCGGTGTTTTTCAGCCGCCGTAAAAGAAGGAAGTAGGTCGATGAAGACAAGGAGGTGACTATATTGCCAGAAATTCTACATTTGTCAACTGAAGCGGTCGAGGTTTCGGCCGACAACTCTCTTATTTTTCCCCTTTCGTGGTCTTGACAATGGGGATCACTTCTGACATCCATGTTACACTTTCTGCATTGTCAGCGGCCCGACGAGTGGTGCGTGGCCGTCTTCTCGCTCTATCTGTCCTTCTGTGCAACCGCCCACGTTTTTCTAGCTTTACTGCCGCCACCGTAAAGCCATTCACAACCACAGATGCCCCTTGCAGGCTGAAAAGGATGCGAGTTTAATGATGTCCGTCAGCAGTAGGAATAACGCGCGGGATGAGGTGGAACTTCGGGTCTTGGTCGGTTATCTGGTCGGGCATTGCGAAACATGGTACTTGTTCGCAGAAGGAGGCATGTATGACCCATTATAAGTGAGAGCGTGGAGTATTTTCTAGCTTAAGGGGCGTTATGGCCACGCCTTTCTTATGGAGGAAAAATGTCTGAGATCATTCCTGAGGACTGGAAAACCGAACACCTTTTCGTTTTAGTGGGCGGTAACCCACTGCCCAACTATGTGGCGGGGAAAACGCTTCTCAAACAGGGGGGCACTCTCCATCTTGTCCATTCCACGGGCACCAAAGGGATTGCCGCTAAAATTGCTGAGTTCTTTGACAATAGCGCATTCCACGAAATCCACAACTCTTCCAATGCGACCGAAATTGAAGATGTGATGAAGAAAGCTCTTTCGGCGATTGATCGAACAGAGAGCATTGGTCTCCATTATACGGGGGGAACTAAAGCCATGGCGGTGCATTCCCACCGCGCGTTTCGGGTCACATCGGCCAAACAGAAGCGTACTGGCGTGCTCAGCTATCTGGATGCCGCCACCTTCACGATGCGCAGAGACGGCGTCAGCTCCGGCATTTCTATCCAATTTCAGGTTCAGCCGACTATCGAGAAGCTTCTGCAGCTTCATGGTATTGAGTTGCAAAAGTCTCCCATCCCTGATGTTGTGTTTTCTGAGTTGAATCATGCACTTGCTCGGGCCCACCAAAGCAATGGCGGGCGCTCTGCATATAGCAGATGGTGCGATCAATATCTGAGACGGCCAGGAAAACGGGCCACGAATGATTGTAAAACAAGAATAAAACGTATCGTGAAGCTTAGTAAACAAGCATATGAGACAGGAGCAGATATTTCATATGAAGAAATTCAAGAATTATTGCGATCATCTGGCTGCTGTAAAAAGGGTGACTTGGCAAGGAAACGTGCAGATCTCCCACACGTCCCCATTCCATTTCCCTCAGATGACGCCCTTGTTGAGGTAACTGAGCTAATGCGGAAGGAATTTGGCGTAGAAGGCGACAGCTTCGATCCGGAAGAAGTAATTGCACATGCTGATGAAGCCGTACAGAGCGTCAAGGCTTTGGTTGCGTATCTGGATGGAAAGTGGGTGGAACATCTGGTGTTGGGAGCACTGCTTGATAACAAAGCGGACTGTCTGCTACAAGATTGTTGCATGTCGCTAGATACCGAAAAAGCTCCCTATAATTTTGAATTCGATGTGGCTGCCATGCAGGGCTATCAATTATTCGCCATATCTTGTACGCGCAGCGATGAGCGCGGCTTGAACAAGAGTAAATTATTTGAGGCCTATGTCCGAGCAGCGCAATTGGGAGGCGATGAGGCGCGCGTGGGATTAGTATGCTGTGACAGCTCTCCAGAGGTCCTGGAAAATCAGGTGACAAGGCTTTGGGGGGCAACGGAAGGAAGGATAAAAGTCTTCGGCCCCCAGGATTTAGCGCATCTGTCGGAACGTTTCAAAACATGGCTCGCATGCTGAGGAGGATGCTTATGAGCACATTTTACTTAGTCATTGTCGACAGCGTCGGCATTCAACCGTACATCTTCGCCAGTAACCGCCTGCGCGAGAATAGTGGTGCGTCACACCTGGTGCATCAGGCAACAACAGGATGGCTGATGGCAAATCCTAATGCCTTTCTCATGCGGCCGCATAACATCCTTAACGGGAAGCGTGTGGCAGCTCAGGCAGGGATTGAGACTGGCGCCCTCGAAGCTGAGCTCATCTATGCAGGTGGTGGCAATACTCTCCTTTTGTTTCATAAAAAGGAAGATGCTATTGCTTATCGCGCAAAGTTGAGTGAGTGGATCATTACGAAAGCGCCGGGGCTCCATATAGTCTCCATAATCAAAGAATTTGAATGGGAGCAACCGTTGGCGGCGGCAGTGAAGCAAGCGTTTGAGGCGCTTACTGAAAGGAAAATGTCTCAAGAGCCTTCGCTACCTGTGCTGGGATTAAGTGTGACGGCAGCCGGCAGATCAACGGGTCTGGCAGCGAATTATGTCGCAAGAGAGCCTGGTGAGTCCAACAAATGGCTTCCGCTTTCTGCCGAAGTACAGGCCAAATGGGATAACAATCCGCCGGCAAAAGAGCGGCTGAAGAACGAATTGGGACAGGCCATTCCCGCGGACTACGATTTTCCTGATCAATTCGATGATCTGGGCCGAAGTGAGGGAGAGCAGAGTTATATCGCTGTTGTTCATGCAGATGGAAACGGCATGGGAAAAACGCTGGAAGGGATTTCACTGCGCTATGCCCATGCCGGGGCGGTCAAGAATCGGGAGTATATCGAGAAGCTGCGAGAGTTTTCCGATGCCGCCAACGAAGCCGGACTACATGCCCTGCAAACGGTCGTGGATAGGATGGTTGCCTGGAACAAAACTGATATTGTCCAGCCACGGACGAAGGATGGTAAGAAGTTTTTGTCACTGCGCCCACTGGTTTATGGCGGCGATGATGTCACCTTTGTTTGTGATGGTCGGCTGGGATTGAAGGCGGCACAAGTCTATCTGGAAGCGTTCGAGCGACAGAGAATTCCTGATGAGAATGGCGAACTTGTGCCCGGCGGCGCCGCCGCTGGTATTGCCATCGTCAAGGTGAGATATCCTTTTGCCCGTGCTTATCAGATGGCTGAAGCCTTGTGCGGTAATGCCAAAGATCGGTTTAAGCGAGAAGTTTCTGCCATGGATTGGCACCGGGCGCAAAGCGGGCTATTCGGAAGTCTGAGCGACATACGTCGGGTCGAATATGAAGAACAATGGGCCGATGATCCACTGTGCCCGGAAAGATCCCTCACGATGCGTCCGATATCAATCACAGCAGATCCCGTGGATGGTTGGCGTACCTGGCATAACTTCGGCATGATTCTCAAGGCTTTCCAATCATCCGAAGATTGGCCGCGCAACAAAGTCATTGCTTTACGGGAGGTCTTACGGGCCGGCGATCAGGCAGTAGCCCGTTATACCCAAACGTTTGGCCGTAATCTGCCCAGAATCGAGTATTCCGGGACAGAACATCAAAAGAGAGGGTGGATAGGCGGCCGTTGCGTCTATTTCGACGCCATCGAGATGATCGATCAGGAGATACCATCATGACTACCTATGGGCTGACATTTACACTGAAGAGTGATGCAACTTTTGGCAGTGGATCGGGCTTGCCCGGCTTCATCGATCGGGAAGTTGTGGTTGATTCCTATGGCTGTCCCTATCTGCATGGGCGCACGTTGAAGGGTTTGCTCAACGAAGTGTGCGCCAACATCCTTTACGCTCTGGGCAACCAAAGCGGTCCCTGGTTGGCAGCGGCGGATGGTTTGTTCGGGCGGCCGGGCAGTACTTCCGATACGCAAGGCGTTATGGCCGTAGGCCACGCCCAGTTGCCCGCTGATCTTCGGTCTCTCATCCGCAGGGAACTACAGAAAACCGGTGCAAACGCCTGGAGCCGAAGCGACATCACCGCCTCTCTCACAACAGTCCGTGAGCAGACAGCCATGAATCCGGACGGCAGTCCCGAAGATAATTCGTTACGAGTCGACCAGGTAATTTTGCGGGAAACGCCTTTCGGGTCACAATTTTCATGCGCAAGGGCGCTTACCGATAGAGAGAAAGGACTGTTGGCAGCGTGCGTCATGGGCTGGCGGCGGGCGGGAACGGCAAGAAATCGCGGCCGGGGGAGGTTGGAAGCACACCTTATTTCTGACGACAAAGATATAGCCGAGCAGTGGTATCTAGATTACTTCAAACAGGAGGTGATGGCGCCATGATTGCTGTTACTTATCAAATTTCCTTGCAGGAACCGCTGCTGGCAACAGCCCTCAACGGCGATGCCAACAGTCGTGTCTCTTATCCTTTCATTCCCGGAAGCATGATTCGAGGTCTGCTGGCTGGGCAAGTGCGCAGCACTGCGGATTTGGCCATGGCAGAACGACCACTCTTGTTTGATGATCAGACACGTTATCTGCATGCTTATCCTGTGAATTCGCAATGGCACCGTGGTCTGCCGGCACCTCTTTCCTGGCGTAGAGAAAAGCTGCGTATGCAAGAGGAGGGTCGCATCGTCGATGAAGCCAGCGGCGAGGTTGTCCTTAATGCCCCCAAACCCGTAACGGGCTTCGCATGGATGAGCGAGAGCGACGGGAGTATCGAAGTAGCACTAAGGCAGCCGAGACGTCAGATTTCTGTGCATACCTTGCGAGATCGCAATGCGGGACGCCCTATCAAGCACGAAGGCGCAGTTTACAGGTACGATGCTTTGGCGGCTGAAGAATGCTTTGCCGGAGCCATCGTGGTTCCGTCGATGGATGCAGGAAAACGAATAGTGGGCCTTCTGCCAGAGGGGGACTATCACCTGGGAGGTTCGGCAACAGCCGGGTATGGTCTGGTTCGTATTGAGCAGATAAGACTGGATACTGATTGGAAAGAGAGCGAAACCATCGTGGGGGATATTGATACCGGAGAGACATTTGTGATCACGCTTCTCAGTGATATGATTTTGCGAGATGCTGCCGGTACGAATCACGCAAAACTGCCGGGATCTCTGGGGGTGAAGGTCAAAGTGCTGAGCAGTTTCAAGAAAATGACGCCGGTAGGCGGCTTTAATCGCACCTGGGGATTGCCTTTACCTCAGGACATGGCCATTCGGGCGGGCAGTGTTTTTGTTCTCCAGGCCCAAGAAGAGATAGCTGAAGATCGTGTAAGCGAGCTCATTGCCGAGGGCATAGGCGAACGCCGGTTAGAAGGATTTGGCCGCATTGCTCTTCGTTGGGCAGATGATTCCAGGCCCATCATGCAAGTCAGAGCATATCGGCCCACAATTTCAGGTGCTCAAACACCACTGTCGGAACCGGCAAGAAAACTGGCGGAACGTATGGCAATGCGTCGACGCCAGCAAGCGCTTGATATGGAATTGCTTGGCGCCATCAATCGACTGTCTGTCAGCAAAGCACCATCCAATAGCCAGCTATCTCGTGTACGTATCATTGCCCGCAGCGCCTTGCAGAAAATGGAACTGAATCGACTTGTCAGGCTGTTCAAACGCAAGATTACCGTCAACCAGGACCGAGAAGTGGACAATCCCGACGCCATGAAGAACAATGCTTTGAAGAAATTCGAAAATGCCCGCGTTAGGGAAGCCGGACGCTTGAGTGAGTGGATTATCACACTGGCTGAGAATCCGACTGCTGTATGGCGATGGCTGGGGGGAGAACATGAGGTTAAGCTGGGAGAGGTTGAATCTCCGCATTGGATGGCCGAAGAATATGCCGTGCGCCTGATAGACGGTGTCCTGGCAAAAACCATTGAAACTCGTCGTTCAAAAGGAGGCGACTGATGGCATCGCATCATGCACACTCGCGAAACATCAGGGAACGTATTTACATCAGCGGCAAACTGAAATTGCTGACCCCAGCGCATTTTGGCAATGGTCAAAGACAAGGCAATGAGCTGGTAGATATGTCGCTGTTGATGGATGAGGTCGAGGGCAAAGCTTTGTTGCCTGGGACCTCTGTTGGCGGTGCTTTACGTAACTATCTGCGTGAAAGGATATACGGCTATGTGTTCCGGAAGCCGATAGTGGCAGTAATCCCATCACCTGGCTGTTTGGGCCCACGCGTGGGAGCAAGCGCGACATGGATCAAAGTTTGCTGATTGTGGACGATGCCCTGGCATCGGTGCAGGCCACAACCTTACGGGATGGCGTGCGTATTGATCCCAAAACCAACATAGCTTTTGTGGAGATGCAGGAGATAGAAGGCAATCAGCGGAAAGCCGGGGCGAAATTTGATATGGAGCTGCTGGAAGCAGGAACGGTTTTTGGCCTTCATTTCGAGGTGCTGCTGACAGAAGCCAGGGATGCCAAACAGATGCTCCCCTATCTGGTGGCCGCGCTTCAGGGGTTTGAGCAGGGTGAGATCCGTTTGGG